>NZ_JBYTBB010000011.1:61176-101126 GCF_058788755.1 Lysinibacillus sp. FW301-JW8 | reverse complement strand
TCCATAAAAGAAATTTGATTAGCTCAAATTGTTTTGCTGGCATCAATTTTGATGTCCAAAATTTTTGTTTTGTTCACTAGCAGAAGCTAGCTACTAAAAACTTGATTGATTACGTTTTGCTTGTTCAGTTTTCAAGGTTCATGATTCAGTCGTTTTTCAGCGACTTCTTTATATTAACACCTTACTCAATCCCTGTCAATCACTTTCCGAAAAAAGTTTTTTGAAGTTATCAAGTTTTGCTATGTCTTAGCGACAATTAATATAATACAATATTATTATATTTGACGTCAATACTTTTTATAAAAAAAAATATCGAGGTATTAGTATATACCTCGACTACAAGCATACTACAAGTCCTTACTCTATTTCCAGAGCCTCATTATTCACCTTGTAATGTCGATGGAATATCATTTCACTTTTGGCAGCGATCGGTTCGACAAGAATATAGCCTTTGTCCACTAGATATTCCACAAATACCTCTAAATCAACTGAGTAGTTTACGAGCTCATGATGATCATGCAACTCTTGAATTGTCCAAGCCTCTTTAGATTGCATTACTTCTAATATATGTTGGGCACCGTCTCTAGTACGTGAATGTATCAAAAATTCACTTGCTAAAAACAATAGCTCTAAACGTTTTTCTATCGGTTCATTACTCGAAACAAGCTCTTCATATAATTTATAAATCGCAGGCTCAATTTTTTTCACTTGTGCCCAGACAGTTACTTCAGGATAAAGCCCGCTATCAATAATGGACAAACGACCCAAATGATGTAACGAATCTACAACATGATTATAAGCATCAAGGTAGCTTCCCTTATCAAAATATTCTTTTCCTTCTAAATAGCGTCGAATTAGCTTGGAAAATTGAATGCCTGTTTTAATCTTGCGTCCACTAAACGGGAACTCCTGTAATTCAATTTTCAGTTTATGAAGAAACTCATTGCGATCAAACAATACTCTGCCAAAGAAAATCCAGTCAACAACTTTTCTATTTGAGCCAATTAGCAGCCATTTTCGTATCAACTTCTCTGTAACAGTATGTAAAGCTATTTTATTTCCTTCATATAAGTAATGTTTCGTAAAAACTGGCTTCTCTGCTTCCTTCACAATAATTAGTAAGACTGTATCAAATGTATCTGTAACATTACTTTGTTCTTCACGCTTTTCTACTAAAATAACTCCTATTGTATTCGACTGACTCGCGCGTTCCTGGTATATTGGACGCAAAACTTGCTCCATGTTCAGCCCCCCTATTTATTTACAACCTTTTATTTCGTTAAAAATTCGACATACTCTAAAAGTATTCCTTCTTTCCATGTTCCCAAAGCTAAAATACTTTGTTCTTATATGTTATAGTAGATTTTAGATTGGGAGGCAAGATAATATATGAAACCTTACAAAAATAAAATTAATAAAATACGTTCATTTGCATTAGCCCTAATTTTTATTGGCTTTATCGTTATGTATGGAGGAATTTTCTTTAAAAACAATCCTATTCTCGTCTTAATTTTTATGACACTGGGCGTTCTATGCATCATTGGTAGTACAGTTGTGTATGCTTGGATTGGGCTTCTTTCAACACGAGCGGTTCAAGTAGAATGTCCTAATTGCCATAAACACACAAAAGTATTAGGTCGTGTAGATATGTGTATGTATTGTAATGAACCATTAACACTGGATCCAACTTTAGAAGGAAAAGAATTTGATCAATCTTATAATAAGACAAAAAAATCCTAGCCCTTATGAGAGCTAGGATTTTTTATTGCACTTTTGCAGATACATCTTTACACGATGGACAAGTACCGTATATCTCTAAGCGATGCGAATGTACATCAAAGCCTGTTACTTGTGATGCAAAATGTTCAATTTCATCGAGACCAGGATAATGGAAATCGACTATTTTCCCACAGCATTCACAAATCATGTGATAATGATCATTTGTAACGAAATCAAAGCGACTCGAAGCGTCACCATAGGTTAGTTCCTTCACTAAACCAACCTCTCGAAATACGCGAAGGTTATTATAGACAGTTGCTACACTCATATTTGGGAATCTTCCTTCAAGTGCTTTATAAATTTCATCGGCAGTTGGATGTGCCATTGATTGAATTAAATATTCCAAAATAGCATGACGCTGAGGAGTAATACGTACACCAGTTGTTTTTAACGTGTCAAGGGCATCTTGTAAATGCGTTGCAGACATCGCCATGCACCTCTTCCATAAATATTCTTAATTTATAATTGTTATAATTAGTGTAGCGAATTAGGCTTAGTTCTGTCAATCGTACACCTTCTAAAACAACAACAATTTTCTAATGAGGGCATATAATCTCTCCAACTTGAATGATCATTGATCTGTTTCCAATTTGTAAGTTGATTACCGTTTAGCAAGACGCTTTCCTAAAATATAGTCTGCACTTCAATCAACACATCACCACCTTTGATGATGACTTAATAGCCTCTTGATAAATCCATCATATTTTCTAAATCCTTTTCACCACGTAACCATTTCTCTAAACTTGGCTTAAAAATTTCTAAGCTACGTTCAACATATCGTGAAGAGTGACTTGAAATATGTGGAGATACAATAACATTCGGTAAAGACCATAATGGATGATCTGTTGCTAATGGCTCTTGTTCAAATACATCTAAAACAACATAGCCAATTTCGCCTGCTTGAATGGCATGAATTAAAATATTTTCATCTACTAAGTTACCACGTCCAAAATTCATAAAGATGGTATTAGTTTTCATTGCTTTAAAATGCTCTTGTTTCAAGAGATGTGTTGTTTCATCCGTTTTAGGTAATACAGAAATGACGATATCAGCCTTAGGTAAAGCTTCTATTAATTGATCAAAACACACTATGTTATCCATATACGCCGCTTCTTTCCCTGAACGGTTACAGCCAATAGTTGTTACACCAAAAGCCTGTAATAAACGACCTACCTCTGAGCCAATAGCGCCTGGTCCTAGAATAAGCGCAGTACTGTCTCGTAATTCAGATTGCTTTGCTTTTTTTGACCATTCACTTTTCTTTTGTTGCTCATACATCCATGGCAGCGCACGTTTAATAGCTAAAATATGAGCAAGCATCGATTCTGCCATTGGCGTTTTGTGAATACCTCGCACATTCGAAACTAAGATATTTCGTTCAATAATAGCTTGAGCTGGCATTTTTTCAATTCCAGCCGAGGCCACAAAAATCCACTTCAGATTTGTTGCATAATTCATATTTTCATTATTTAAATCCTCACCATATGTAACAAGTACATCTGCTCTTTTCAACTCATCAATGGATAAGCCAGTCTCAAAAATAAAATCAACCTGTGGAAACTCAGCAACTAACGGCTCACGTAAATCAGGTCTTGGTTCAAATGTAAAATAAATTCTCATTTTGCTGCCTCCCATTCTGCTAAATAGGTATATACCTCTCCAATATGATTTTTCACACGTACCTTGCGCCAAGCTCTGAGAAGATTCCCCTCTGTATCAATTAAAAATGTTGAGCGTTCTATTCCCATATACTCACGTCCATACATCTTCTTCAACACCCATACGCCATATGCCTCTGCAACTACATGATCCTCATCCACAAGAAGGGAGAATGGCAGTCCATGCTTATCAATAAATTTGGTATGCTTTTTTGCATCATCAGGGCTGATACCAAGCACAACTGCATTTAGTTGACTAAAATCCTCATGCTTGTCACGGAAATCGCATGCCTCAGTCGTGCATCCAGGTGTCATATCTTTAGGATAAAAATAGACTATAACATTTTGTCCTCTGAAATCTGCTAATTTTACCGTTTCTCCTCTTTCATTTATAAGATAAAAATCTGGCGCTTTTTTTCCTTCTATTAAAGTCACAATAATCTCCTCCTCTGTAGGTTCTATTTTACTCCAATTGATAAAACAAGTCATATCCCTTAATTTCTTTGGATTTCTGACACTGATAGGTCTACAATAGAGTACGTATAAAGACATAGGAGGCAATCATATGAATCACAAAAAATCTGAGGCAATACATGCGGAAGCGCTACAGCATATCGTTGGTGGTGTAAATAGCCCTTCTCGTTCTTATAAAGCAGTGGGTGGTGGCTCGCCTGTAGCAATGACTCGTGGTAAGGGTGCTTACTTTTGGGATGTTGACGGCAATCGTTATATTGACTATCTAGCGGCATACGGACCTATCGTAACTGGACATGGTCACCCACATATTGCGAAGGCTATTGCACATGCAGCTGAAAATGGTACATTGTTTGGAACCCCGACTGAATACGAGGTTACTTTTGCTAAAATGCTAAAAGAAGCAATCCCATCTATGGATAAAGTACGTTTTAATAACTCTGGTACAGAAGCAGTAATGACAACAATTCGTGTTGCACGTGCTTATACAGGACGTACAAAAATCATGAAGTTTGCAGGTTGCTACCATGGTCACTTTGATTTAGTATTAGTAGCTGCTGGTTCAGGTCCTGCTACATTAGGAACACCAGACTCAGCAGGTGTAACGACTTCTACTGCTGAGGAAGTAATTACTGTACCGTTTAATAACCCTAACGCCTTTACTGAAGCAATGGATAAATGGGGCAAAGAAATTGCTGCTATCTTAATAGAACCAATCGTAGGAAACTTCGGTATTGTTGAGCCAAATCCCGGTTTCCTAGAGCTAGTACATGCTACTGCAAAAGAAACAGGAGCATTGACTATTTATGATGAGGTTATCACTGCATTCCGCTTCCATTATGGTGGCGCTCAAAACTTACTTGGACTAACACCTGATTTAACAGCACTTGGGAAAGTTATTGGTGGTGGTCTACCAATCGGTGCATACGGTGGACGTAAAGAAATAATGGATACAGTTGCACCACTTGGTCCAGCCTATCAAGCAGGAACTATGGCTGGAAACCCTGCATCGATGCAAGCTGGTATTGCCTGCTTAGAAGTGCTACAAACGCCAGGGATTTACGATGAAATGGATAGACTAGGTGGAATTTTAGAAGATGGTATTTTGGCTGCAGCTAAAAAGCATGGAGTGACAATCACATTAAATCGTCTCAAAGGGGCACTAACTATTTACTTTACAGATGTGAAAGTAGAAAACTATGATCAAGCAGAAAGCGCTGACGGAGAAATCTTTGGTCGCTTCTTCAAATTAATACTTAATCAGGGTATCAATCTAGCTCCATCGAAATATGAAGCATGGTTCTTAACTACTGAACATACTGAAGCGGATATTCTGGAAACAATTAAAGCGGTAGATTATGCATTTTCTCAACTATAAACCATCACATTACAAAGGCGACTCGTTAGTATGAGTCGTCTTTTTCTTATGCCAGCATACAAATCTATGTATTTTATGAGCACTTCCTTCTATAATGTAAAGAAGCTTAAAAATTTTAGACAGAAAGGACATCCATATTTTCTATGAAATTAGGTGCCCGTGTATTTAAAACTGGTGTTGCCATCGTGCTAGCACTCTTTATTGCGGAGTTGCTAAATCTCTCTTCTCCCGTTTTTGCTGGAATTGCTGCAATTTTTGCCATTCAACCATCGATTTATCGATCCTATCAAACGATTGTTGAGCAAGTACAAGCAAATATAATTGGAGCTACCATCGCGGTCATTTTCGGCTTGCTTTTTGGTCACCATGTAGTAGCTGTTGGCATAGCTGTTATTACTGCTATCGGTATAATGTTGAAATTTAAACTTGAAAAATCACTGTCTCTAGCACTCGTAACAGTTGTTGCCATAATGGAGATTCAAGGAGACGACTTCCTGACATTTGGTCTTTTTCGCTTTATTACCATATTAGTCGGGGTGTTAGCAGCCTTTGTTGTTAACCTAGTCTTTTTACCACCAAAGTATGAGGTAAAGCTTTTCCGAAAGATTTACTTTTTACAAGATGATATTATTCGATGGACACGACTTGCTGTTCGTCAGGCTTCTGAACATACATCTACAAAGGGAGCATTAAGTAAATTTAAAAATCGTATGTTACGAGTTGATACATTGTATGATTTCTATAAGGAAGAACGCAATTACTTCAAAAATAAAAAGTATGTTAAAGTACGTAAATTAGTGGTCTACCGTCAAATGATTTTAACATCTAAAAAAAGTTTAGAATTGCTGCAACGTTTGCATAATCATGAAAACGAGTTGGCTCAGCTACCTACACAATTTCACTTAATGATTCAGGAGCGACTTGACTTTTTACTTACGTATCATGAACAGCTGCTATTAAAATATACAGGAAAGCTAAAGCCTGAGCATTCTGAATGGAGTAAAAACATCGACTATATTCAACGTAATGAACTGATGGAAATTTTCATCAAACAAATAACCTATGCACATGAGGAAGGCGATACGGAATTTTCGAGCTATCACCTGCTTTATATTTTATCCCGTATACTAGACTACGAAGAAAATTTAGAGCATTTGGATACGCTTATTGTGTCCTATCAAAGCTATCATGGGCATGAGATTAATGTGGAGTTAGAAGATGAGTTTATATAGCAAATGAAATATGTAATTTTACGACAAATTGACTAGTATCAATTTGTCGTTTTTTGATATTTTATATAAATCTGTAAATATTTTTAAACTTTGATACAATATAATTAAATGTAAAAATAAGGGGTGTCAATATTCATGGTAAATTTAAATAAAATTGAATTAACTAAAAAAGGTCAATTCGTTAACTTAACAAAATCACAAAATCAAGAGATTGGTGAAATTCTAGTTAATTTAAACTGGAATCAGAGAACTGAGAGAAATTCAGGCGGCTTTTTATCTTCTTTGTTTGGCGCAAACTCTAAAGGAGGGATTGATTTAGATTTAGGATGTCTATATGAAATGACAGATGGTAGTAAAAGTTGTGTTCAGGCTCTTGGTAATGCTTTTGGTAGTTTGCATTCTGCCCCTTTTATTGAACTAGATGGTGATGATCGTACTGGTATGTCAAGTAGCGGTGAAAATTTACGCATTAATGGAAACAAGGTAAGAGACATTAAACGAGTGCTAGTTTATACATTTATCTATGAGGGAGTAGCAAACTGGGCTGAAGCTGATGGGATTGCAACAATCAACTACGGAACAGGTCCTAGCATTGAAGTTCGCTTAAACGAGCATCGTAATGGCAAAAATATGTGTGCAATAGCTATGATTGAAAATGTAAATAATGAGACATTTAAAGTTGAACGACTTGTTGAATATTTTAAGGGGCATCAAGATATGGACAAAGCCTACAATTGGGGGCTATCATGGCGTTCAGGCAGAAAATAAGCAGTTACTAACACTTGCAACCTTATACATATTAAGTACCTTAGAGTGCATTTTTCATAGTTGACTGTATATTGGAGTTTCTCAGTTACATGAAATACAAAAGAAGCTGACATCATTTCTTTTAAATGATGTCAGCTTTTAAAGATTCACGTCCTTAATGCCATCAGTTGTGCCTCTGATATCTTACGCTGTGCTGTTAATTCACTTTGAAGCTTACGATAATTAGTAATACCCGCAATAATAGTATCCCACATTTCCTCAAGTGTTTGTGTTGTTTCAGATTGCTGAGCTAGAGCAGTGCTCAATTGCACTGCTTCATTACTGGCTCCTCCAAACTGCTTCACACGATTTTCAAAGGCTGATGCAGATTGACTCTGTAATTGCTGCTGCCTTTCATTCACCGCATTCATTATTCCCATTTTAAATACAGGGATGGTCTTAACAAAAGCACCATTAATTTGTTCAATCAATTCACTATTACCATTACGTAGCATCTCGATTTGCGGGGCTGTTAAAATGGCAACCATACGTGATTTCTCCAACTCATCTATTTTCTGTTGCATCAACTCGACAATTGCTTGTAAACGATTAAGCTCCATTTTTGCGACTTGATTGCCAGCCTCGCTCTGTTTTTCATACATAGGTATTAGTGTTGTTTGCACTTCATGTAATTTCATATCTGCTGCGACAATATATTTTTCAAGCTCAAGGTAGAACATCAAATCCTCATTATATAACCGAGCCAGTACTCGATTATCCTTCGCTAATTCCTCTTCCATAAGCACAAATTGATAATGAATTTTTTCAATATCTCTACTGAGTACATTGTATTTCGTAAATAAATCATCTTCTTTTTTGGTTTTACGTGAAAATAGCTTCTTAAAAAAACCCTTTTGCTCAGCAAAATCTTTTTTATCAAATGTCAACATTAAGGCTTCAAGCTGTTTAAATAATTCTCTTGATTCATAGGATGCTGATTGGGTGATTAAGTCTAAAATTTGATCTGCGAATTTTGCTAATTTTGTAGCTGGCTCTCTTCCTAACGTCATTAAGTCCAACTGATTTTTTACATTAATCTGATTGGCAATTTGTTGTACCTCTGCATTTTCCCATAATTGTTGTTTGACGGCTTCTGCTGTTTCCACTGTCAATTGTTCAATTGTCGTAGGGTTATTTGACATTCGTGCCGCCTCCTTCCTGTCATCAGAAAAAACGATTAAAGAGCTTTTTAATGATTTTATCTGGTGCAGATTTTTGCTGCTTTGGTTCTTCATAGGGCAAGTCAAATAGCATATGCTCTAAACGGTGTACATCGTATGAATCCTCTTGCAAGTGCCTTTCTAAGTCTAGTTTGCCTGTCGGGTTATAAAATACAATATCCATACCAAAACGATTTAAAAATGCCAGTAATGCAATGTCCTCACGTGATAAAGCAGGCTGCTGCGGCGCTTGATATAAGACAAGTTTAGGTACCTCTTGAGAGTAGTCAAAGCTCTGCAGTAATCGCAGTATATCCTGTGGAATCATCGTCATCTGCTTAAATAAAAATAACTGTAAATCATATAAATTCTCATTTGACTGTTGTTTTAACATGGGTTGTTCACATGAAGTTTTTATCGTGTGAGCCATTGCACGCTGTAGCTCTAATGGTAACTCTCCATACTGCCACCAATCACTTTGCATAATGCGCTCCACTGATAGCTCACCATTTACTAAGCAATGCTTATAGTGAAAATGGAAGTTGGCCTTGCTCGTTTTTGAATAAGGGAACTCCTGCACAAAAACGGTTTGCGGACTTGCCAGTAATTGATGCATATAATGCCAGTATTCTTCACGTCGGCTCGACACTCCACTAATTTTTGCAAATATTACTGGAATGACTACTTCATCACCAATAACTTCAAATTTCGGTCGAACCATTGCCTTCTCTTTCGCATAAATAAATATATCATCATAGGTCATTCTTAGTGTTAAGGAGCGTGGCATAAGATCTTTAAATTGCCAAGGCTTAAAGACGCCTGATTGCTGATCATGCATTAATTGTTCAAAATGCTGACTTGAACGATAACCTACAGTTGCCTGACGATCGCGTAACTTGTCAGGAAATGGCTGTAAAGTTGTTTCATTTGCATACGAATAACTGATAGAAAACGAATCTGTAGAATCAATCTCTGCAAATTCATCTATTTTAGCCGGATGAAAAATCAATACATCACAGCCAAGCTCCATTAATAGTAATAGAAAATAACGCTGACTAATAGTCGTTTCTCCATACCAAACAACCTTAGGGAAATCATCTGTCGGCTTCATTGCCTTTGTCCATTGAATCCAATGATTTTTTAACCACTTCACCATATCAATTAAAAAACGACGAAATTCATTTGCTAGCAGGCCTAAAGATTGTTGTTGCTGAAAAAGCTCTACAACTTTAATGGTTGCTAGCTGTAAATGTCGATTCATTACACTATCATCATGCTTGGGTATTAATTGATATCCATACATCATTGCCACTAATCGATTAATAGACAGCCCTTTAGGTGTTTGCTGATGTTGTTCTAGAATCGTTTGTATGGCCTGAAAATCTTTTTGATCAATATTCTTATTTAATTCTTCACTTAAAATATGAATATTTTGGTTTTGTGACATGGTAAATAATGAATTGAAATAATCATCTTCTTCAATTGGGACTCCTAGTACACGTACAGCAATTCGACTAAAATTTATTTGTTGTGATGTTTCCTCATATAATGCACGATTCTTTGGTGAATCTTGAAACGCCTGTAGCCAATCATCAGGATTACGCTCCAACACTGATTGAATTGTGATTGTTTGCATACAAACGCACCTCCTAGAAATCATCCTCAGCATATGCTTAAGAATTCATTTGCCATAGGATGGTCTTACCTATGACAACAAATCAATATTTAAAACTATATTACCGTTTGTTGTGTGGCAATTTGTAAAACCGCTTCAAGCAAATCTTTTGTAAATGCTTCACCATTATGAATTGAGTAGGTAGCATTCGGTAGAACCTTTGGCTGTTTATCCTTTAAATCTCCGTGATTCGGTGTAAAAGCTAAATCAGCCATTGATAGCATTCCATAATCCATAATAGAATCGCCTGCTGCTATATGCACATCGTATGTACAAAATTCCTTCATATATTCTATTGCCGCTTCCTTTGTCAGTACCTTGGGCATAAAATACAATTTTTTTCCTTGTAGAAGAACGTACCAGCCATGGGCGTCAAACTCCTGAATCATTACTTGTAATTCATTCTGACGTAAAACTTCAATATCCACATGATGTACATAAAATAGATCATCTATATAGAAAGAACGTTGTAGCCATGCATCGGATTTGACCGTTTGAAAAAGCTTTAACATATCCTCTCGTGGAATGGAGGAATCTTCAATACGTCTACATAGTGTTTTTGTCCATTTGTCATATGGCTGACCCTTTTCTAATATTGTACCCCCATTGCTAGTAATTGCAAAAGTAGGGCACAAGTCATTAATAAAATGTATTCTCTCATATTGATGCAATGCCCTTGTCGTAACAGGTACAAATAGTGTTTGTTGATGTACCTGCTGCAATAAAGTTGCTGTTGCATTTGTCATCATACTCATGTCTTTATTATCATTCCGCTCAACTACCACTGTCTCTGTAACTGGCGGAAACATTTCCATCATACGTTTAGAATAAATAAGTGTTCTATCTAAATCTGATGTAAATAGTATCATCTTATTCTCCCCTACAATTCTTTTATTAAGCCGCAACATGCATAGGACATATTTGAATATTGTTCTATCAATACATTTTTTTCACGAGCTAATAATAAAATGTGTTCCAGCTCATGTATGTACTGTGGATTAATTAGGATTTTCCAAGGGATTCGTCGAAGTAAAACTCTTGTTGTTTCCCCAACACCAGGTTTGATAAAATGAATATTTTCAATGCCAAAATCCCGCTGAATCTTTTGTACTGACTTCATTCCCTCCCAAGTAATTGGAGTGATGGATTGCTCCTGAAGTTGCCGTACAATCTCACTCTGCACGTTTTCAAAGCATGTGACAATACGTTCTATGTACAAGTTTGAAACATCCATTTCCTCTAATTCTTTGTAGTATTTTGCACCATGAAAATCTTTCTCATCCATAAACTGTAGATTTAAAACTGTTCTACTCACCAATCCAGATACAGTAGAATTTAAACAAGCAGATGGAATTAAAAAATCTTCACGCGTTCCATAAATAGCGGCACAATGCCCTGGATCTGCCAAAACAGCTAAATTGGCATTCAATTGTACTTGATGTTGTTTATTAAACTTTTGACAAGAATGTAGTAATTCATTGGTAATAGCCCCCTTACCCGTCCAACCATCAATAAATTGAAGACAACCTTGCGGATGTTGTGTCAAAATGTAACGAATTGCTGTTTCATCAAACCCACGACCACGCAGAATAGAAATTGAGTAATGTGGAACATTCACCTTATAGTGCATTTGTATATATCGTTTGATTAAAATGCCAATTGGTGTACCTGCTCTCGCCAAACTAACTAGTATTAAATTGTCCAGTCCTCTATTTTGGATGATTTGTTCTGCTACTACACCAACAGCTATTGCTATTCTTTCAGCGTAAGTATTTAAAGTTTTATAAAATAGATCCATATATGTTTTAGATGGTTGATATTCCATTGGTAGCATTTCAGAATAGTGCGTACCTGTCTGGATAAGTTGTTCACGCTTTTCATTATCCATTTCAATAAAAACATTACTAATATCACGCAATAAAAAAATAACATCCTCTGAAGCATAGCTCCCCATTTTATCGGGCTGTAAAGTCGATATCATCGTTTTACCTCCATTTCATGCATACAAATCACATATATTTTTGTACTACTGATGGATTGTAGTGCCTCTATCACCCGGGCAATTATCTCTTTACTTGCTATACGTTCCACAATAAAGAAAAGTTCCGAATATGGTCGATTTTGTATATTATATAAATAATTTTCAACCCCATTGTTCTCTGGGCTTTCAAAGACTATTTTTTCTGTTATCGTATAGTCTAGTTCATCTGTACAATAGATTGGACTACGGGTCGACGATTGAAAATAAACATCTTCCCCTAAATAAGAAGCAATTTGCATAGGGACATACATAAATTCCCCTGTTCCGACAACAAGTGCTGGTCCATCCGTTCGTAGCTCTCTTAATTGCTTGGCGATTGCCTGTAACATTTTCTTTTGTTCGATATGCTGAATGGATGTTAACATAAATCTTCCTGTCGCTAGTACATAAGGTTGATTGTTTACAAGACCATTCTCTGCAATAGAACGATAGAATTTGCGATCAAGAGATTCTTTGGTTGATAATAGTGTCATGTCCCGTGCAGCACATGTTGTTATTTTAGGTTGCTCGATTGCTAAATTTGGTGTCCCACTACAGTTAAATTGACCGCACATAATTGCAATGAATTCAATAGAGATTCCCCATTGCTCCTCTAATTGCCGAAAGACTATTTGCTGCTGTTCTGAACGCCAATCTAAAATAGATAGCACAGCATACTCCCTAACAAGAGGAAATTTCTGTCTTAATGTTTGAATAATATTAATAACTGTATTTCCAGTAGTAATCTCATCATCGATTAACACAATGCGCTTAGCTTGCAGTAAAATATTAGGCTCCTCTGTATAAATACTATGGCTTGTCGCATGAGAATGTTCTTCCTCAAATGTAACAAATGGCTCGAAATCCGGAAGTACTTCACGCGTGGTATGGATATACATGGCATTTGTTTGGAATGCATTAAATACGGCATGTCCAAGTGCAGTGGCTGTCTCAGCAAATCCAATAAACAATGTTTCCTCAGTCAACTGCATGCATTCCTCCGTGGAATTCTGAACTTCATCCAACTTTGTGCATTCTTTTATTGCTTTTACAACAGATGGCATAGCAATCACACGTTGACCAGTAAGATGCTGATTATACATCATGGCTAGAAGGGTTCCAGTAAGTAATGGCACTTGCGGGCGAACAGCTAAATGCTTACCAAGCACGGTGCTCACAAACAAAAACTGTCTCTTCTTATTAATACGTGCCGCCATTTTAAATAAATCTGTCAATGCAAAATTGTGGGGATTATGAGCGACTTCAATATCGATTGTATAATTTGGCAAAATTCTTAGTTTACTCATTTGTTGATGCATAAACACTACCACCTATTTCAGAATTTAATAATAGTGAGGCAAAATCTAAAGATTCATGATAAACGCCATAGACATGTGCTTGTTTTATGATTCGCTGTGCCCATCTCATATGTGGTTTAATTTCATTCATTTTATTAGCATAGTGACTTTTCATAACACCTTTGCGACCATCACTATTTTCTACAATACTTAATGCATCTAAATACTCCTCATACGAAATAGCATATAGTGCATGAACAACACGGATATGACTAGGATGAATGACCGTTTTACCCATAATGCCGTTCTGTTTATCCATTAAAACTTCCTTCATTAATCCATCTAAACAATCGTCTAACAATGCTTTCCGTGTATCAAGCGCACCTTTTTCACTAAATGGCGTCATCCTTAACGCGGGTTTTAATACACGTTGATTACTAAAATACTCCCATACAGGCCCAGAAATAACAAAACCATCTTCCTCACGACCTAAGACATTTACTATATCTGCTATACAATCTCTGATCACACTGATATCGTAAATGGTCGAATCCATACGGCGGCGAATTCCATAAATACCGCAAAAATCAGTTGCACCAATACGCACATTTAATACGCGCTCCCTGTATTGATGAAGAACCTCTTTGATGCCTAATAACGCTTGCATGCGAGATTCCTTATATAATACCTCACGACTTTCTAAAATTGGCATACCATATAAGGTTAAATCATGATCCAAAATGGTTTGTTCAAGTAACTCAAAATATCGGGCTCCTTGTGTTGCCGTAAATTTCGGAAATACATAACCTGTTAATATTTCTTGCTTCTTCCCTAATGAAGTTGTTAAATAATTGAATTGCTCAACATGACGTACACGAATAAAAAGTAGTGGTAAATCTTCTAGTAGTAATTGTTTTTGATTATATAGTGCATATAACTCACTAATATCCTCAATCAATTTTGCTTCACAATCTAGTAACTCTGTATCCCCTACTGCATCCTCTAAGTCAATGACGAGTGATGTAAGTTCTTTATATTTTTGAGATTGAATCAACCCCACAATATTAGGCATGGAAGCTGGCATATACAAAGTCGCCCCTAAGGCATATGACAAAATATCTGGTTTGTCCCATTTTGTAAAAGGCTGTGGCTTCTTATAAAAAATCGTCTCTGCTTCTGTTGCAAAGTGTTGCATCTAATCCTCTCCCCAGTAATAGTAGGCCGTCTGTGAAAAAAGCACTGTATCAGCCTGTTCCCTACAGACCAATACAGTGCCTTGTTTACACTGTTGTTTTCTTATTCATCTTGTGTACAACAAATGTTAATAAGAATGCAGCAATTAGAATAATAAAGAATATTTCATGTGAAAGATGGAATCCAAAAATACTAGCAAACATCTTCAGTGCAATAATCGCTATTAAAATATAGGCAGTTGCTTCAAGCTCTGGCACTCTTTCTATCAATGAAAGGAATACACCAGCGATGGTACGCATCATAATGATCCCTAAAACTCCACCTAATAATAAGACCCATACTTGATCTGATATCGCAAAAGCTGCCAGTATTGAGTCTACTGAAAAGGCAATATCCATTAATTCAACTGAAATAACAGTCGCCCAGAACGTACCAAAGACACGAACCATCCAACCCGTCTTTTTAAACTCATGTGCTTCTCCTTCATCATCGCTCTTATTTTTAAAATGCAGTATGACTAACCACATTAAATAAGTCGCACCAATTACTTTAACAATGGAGAACTTCACGAGGTAAACACCAATACCGATGAAGAGAAACCTGAAGAAATACGCTCCAAACATCCCATACATTAATGCTTTTTTTCGCTGATGCTTTGGAAGATGTTTAACAAGTACTGCTAAAACTAACGCATTGTCTGCAGACAATAGACCTTCCATAATAATCAATGAAAAAATTAGGCCCCATGATACTGGATCTGTTAAAACCTGCCCCCACATGTGCCAGTTAAAAAACTGTGCATATGTATTTAATATCTCGTTGATAACGTCCAAAAAAGACCCTCCGTCATGTTCCTATCCAAGTATTTATTGTAGGCCATATGCATTGACTAATGCTGCTAAGCCACCCTGATAGCCTGAGCCTACTGCGGCAAATTTCCACTCACCATTATGGCGGTACAGCTCACAGAATACAACAGCTGTTTCAATGCTAAAATCTTCGCCTAAATCATAGCGCAATACTTCTGCCCCTGACTCTTCATTTGTCAAACGAACATAGGCATTCAGAACCTGACCGAAGTTTTGATGACGACCCTCCGCATCATAAATTGTAACCGTCACTACAATCTTTTCAATTTGTGGAGACACTTGCTTTAAGTTTACTAGAACTTTTTCATCATCCCCATCACCTTCTCCTGTACGGTTATCGCCAGTATGCACAACAGATTGATCTTGGCTCGATAAATTATTGTAAAAGATAAAGTCTTGTTCATTACGACATTTACCTGATGCATCTAGTAAAAATACAGATGCATCAAGGTCAAAGTCTTGTCCACCATCAAATTGCTTTACATCCCAGCCTAAGCCAATTCCAATGTTGTTTAGACCTGGATCTTGCTTTGTTAAATCAATACGTTGCCCTTTACTTAATTGAATAGCCATTGAAAATCTCCCTTTCTGTTTAAAGTTGAAATTTTTTAGTTTACACTCAAGCCATAATCGTTACATAAAGCAGCTAAGCCACCCTGATAGCCAGCACCAATCGCATTAAATTTCCATTCTCCGTTATGGCGGTATAATTCCCCTACTACGATAGCTGTTTCAATACTGAAATCCTCACCTAAATCATAACGAATAATTTCTTCATTTGAAGCAGCATTAACAATACGAATATAGGCATTAGAAACCATACCAAAGTTCTGACTACGTGCCTCTGCATCATGAATTGTTACAGTAAATGCTAGTCGTTGTATGTGTGCAGGTACTTGTGTTAATGCAACTTTCACCACTTCATCGTCACCTTCACCAACACCAGTTAAATTATCACCTGAATGTTCAACAGAGCCATTGCCACCTGTTGTATTATTGTAGAAAATAAAATCATTTTGATCGGCTACTTTGCCTGTATCTGCAAGTAAAAATACAGATGAGTCTAAATCGAAATCATTTCCACCATCATATTTATTTGTATCCCATCCTAAACCAACAACTACATTTGTTAACCCTGGATTTGTTTTTGTTAAATCTACCTTTTGACCTTTTTGTAATGAAATAGCCATTATCTTTCTCCTCCTAGTTATTATTTATTGATATCTTCGAACAACGTCGCCAAGTTTCACATCATTTGTTCCTGTACCAACTGCAGCAAATTTCCACTCATTGTTATGACGGTAAATTTCACCACAGATTAACGTCGTTAAATTCGAATAGTTATCAGTTAAATTATAGCGAATTAACTCACTACCTGTCCTGTCATCATACACTCGAATATATGCATTTTGAATCATGCCAAAATGTTGATTACGACCTGCCGCATCATAGATGTTTACAACAAACACCAGCTTGTTATAATGCGTCGGTACAGACGACAGTTCAATTGTAATAACTTCATCATCACCATCGCCATCACCAGTTAAATTATCACCTGAATGTTGAACAGAACGGCAGTTACTTGTTAATTTTCCAAAATAAACAACATCGTCTCCCGCAACAACCTTATCATCTTGCAGCATTAATACAGAGGCATCACAGTCGATATTTCTGCCACTGCCGCTATTTCTACTTGAAAATAAGCCTCCAAATAAACCACCGCTTTTTTCTTGACTTACAGGGTCCCAGCCTAATCCTACTTTAATTTTATTTAAACCAGCATTTCCCTTTGTTAAATCGACTCGTTGCCCTTTTTGCAAATTAATTCCCAATTCAATCACCCTCCTAAACTATGTGTTGCCAACTGCTAAAGATTATATGTAAATAAATAATCTACATGTAATGTCGAATCTTTTTATATTTCATAAAAGATTGTCGTTTTTCACCTTTATATTAAGTCTAAAATAACATTACAAAAAATTCAATTAATGGCTCCAAAAAGGTTAATCATTTTTTCCTGGTTCAATGCCAACATGAGCCTTATTTTTCGAAAATTCTTCATAAAGACGTTTTCACTGTAAATGGGTTTCTTTTAACACAGTAAAAAAACCTTCTAACTTGTAGAAGGCTATTGAGTATAAACTAGCTTTTCATTTTTGGATCAAGTGCATCACGTAGTCCATCACCCATTAGGTTAAATCCGAGAACTGTTAACATAATAGCCAGACCTGGGAAAATCATTGTCCATGGAGCATTAATTAAAAATTTTCGAGCATCAGCTAACATTTTTCCCCACTCGGGTGCTGGTGCTTGAGCTCCTAGTCCAAGGAAGCCTAGTGCTGCCGCCTCAATAATGGCTGTCGCAATAGCTAGTGTTCCTTGTACAATTATTGGTGTTATGGAATTCGGTAAAATATGAGAGAATAAAATTCGTGAATCACGCATGCCAATTGCTTTTGCCGCTACAATATATTCCTCTTCCTTAACACTCAATACCTTAGAACGAATTAGACGACCAAAATTCGGTACGTTAATTATTGCTATAGCAATTAATGCATTTTGTAAAGATGGACCTAGCACTGACACTACTGCAATCGCTAATAGCATACTAGGGAAAGCTAACATAATATCAAAAATACGTGAAATAATTGTATCAATCCATTTTCCATAATAACCTGCAATAATACCAAGTAAACTGCCAATGATTACGGATAAAATAACCGAGAAAAAGCCTACCCATAACGAAATCCGTGCTCCATGTATGATTCTAGAGAGAATATCCCGTCCAAAATCATCTGTTCCAAACCAATGTTCACTTGATGGTGCCAATAAACGCTTCGCAAAATTTTGTTCATTGATACCCTGTGGTGCAATGTACGGACCCACTATAGCAAGTAAAATAAAAAATATAACAATTCCTGCTCCTACGAGGGAGACTTTGCTCTTTTTAAAGCTACGCCAGCCTTCGAGCCACGGACCTACCGCACGTTCTCGAGCTGGTGCTGCTTCTTTTTTGATATCCATTGCTCCAGTCATCATTGCAGCTCCCTTCTATTTGTATTTAATACGCGGATCAATCACTGTATACAGTAAATCCACAATTAAGTTAATCATGATGAAAATAAATGCAACGATTAGAATACCTGATTGAATAACAGGATAATCCCTGAAGCCAATCGCATCATAAATATAACGACCAATTCCTGGCCAACTAAAAATAGTCTCTGTTAAAATGGCACCACCAAGCAGTAATCCTGTTTGTAGACCAATTACCGTTAACACAGGAATCACAGCATTCTTTAAGGCATGCTTATAGACAACAATGAACATTTTTTGGCCTTTCGCTCTTGCAGTGCGTACATAATCTGAGCGCATTACTTCTAACATTGAAGACCTAGTGATTCTTGCAATGATAGCCATAGGAATAGTTGCAAGTGCTACCCCTGGTAATATTAATCTCTTTAAGACTTCAATGAATTGATCAAAGCGTCCTTGAATAAGGGTATCAAGTAAATAGAAATGGGTTATGGCGGTTATTGGATTTCGAACATCTTCTCGACCAGAAGTAGGCAGCCAGCCAAGCTTACTGCTAAATGTCCATTGCTCCATCAAACCTAACCAGAATACTGGTACAGATACACCGATTAATGCCACAATCATCGCAATATAATCGAACCAAGAATTTTGGAACCATGCAGAAATTATGCCAGCATTGACACCAATAACGATAGCAATAATCATGGCAAAAAGTGCAAGCTCTGCCGTTGCTGCTAAGTATGGAAATATTTCTTCTGATACAGGTAATTTTGTACGTAAGGAAACTCCCAGATCTCCCTGGAAAATGCCTGACAAATAACTAAAATATTGTGTATACCAGGGTTTATCTAATCCTAAACTTGCGTTTAATGCCTCGACCGCCTCTTTTGTCGCCTGTTGTCCTAAAATAACTTTAGCTGGATTACCAGGTATTGCACGTATCAACATAAAAACGATAAAAGTCATTCCAAGCAAAACTGGGATTAGTTGAAGTAAACGTCTCCCCATATAGTGAAGCATTTTCATCACCTCTCTATGATTTTCATAATATACTTTGAAGTCTTTATATACTGTTGAAAGGTTGAGTCTTCACCAAACGGCTTTAAATGTTTAGATGAGATCTTTCATACAGAAGAAAAGGATTTGATTTTCCTTTATTAGAAAAGAATCTGCGAGAATTCTACGGCTTACCCGCAGAAAAGCAAGCAGATTCTTTTAAACTTCTCTATTCAATTAAAAAATGAACTTTACTATTGAATATCTACTGCATCTAAACGGTCAGAGCCAGTAGGATGCGCAATATAATTTGTAACTTTCTTGTTAGCAGCTAAAATTGGAATAGAGTGAGCAAGTGGAACCCATGGAGCATCCTCAGAAATAATTACTTGAGCTTGCTTATAAAGCTCGTTACGCTTGTCCTCATCAATTTCAGTTTGAGCAGCTGTTAATAGCTTGTGTAATTCTTTGTTGTCATAGAATGTATAGTTATTAGAATGGATATTATCGCCGTCTAATAATGAATATAGGAAGTTATCCGCATCTCCATTATCACCTGTCCAACCAAGTAAAAATGCATCTGCTTCACCCTTTTCAGCTTTATCTAAATAAGTAGCCCATTCATATGACACAATTTTAGATTTAATGCCTACATCTTCTAAGTTCTTTTGAATCGCTTCTGCAACTTTTTGACCATCTGGCATGTATGGTCGTGGTACTGGCATTGCCCATAGCTCAATCTCTTTGCCATCATAGCCTGCTTCAGCAAGTAATGCTTTCGCTTTTTCAGGATCATACGTATAGCCTGTAACTTCATCGTTATAACCAGAAATTACTGGTGGCATTGGGTTCTTCGCTGGCTCCGCTAACCCTTCATAAAATGCATCAACTAGTGCTTGTTTATCAATAGCATAGTTTACTGCCTGACGCACTTTTACATTATCAAATGGAGGTCGAGTAACTGTTAAACCTAAATACCCAACGTTCATAGAAGGACGTTCAATTAGCTGTAAGTTGGCATCTCCTTCGATTGTTCCTTTATCAGATGGACTTAAGCCATCAGCTACATCAATATTGCCGCTCGTTAATTCAGTTAATCGTGCAGTGTTTTCTGGTATAGAACGATAAATAACTTTATCTAATTTTGGATAGCCATCAATATAGTAATCTGGGTTTTTCTCAATCGTTATTGCATCATTACGTACCCAGCTGACAAACTTGAATGGACCTGTTCCTACAGGATTTGCTGATAAGCCTTCTTCATCTGCCTCAAAAGCTGTTGGCGAAGCGATTGCAAATGGAGACATCGCTAAATTTTTCAGGAATGGTGCTTGTGGTTGGCTTAACTTAAGAACAACCGTATAGTCACCCTCAGCAGTAGCAGATTCTATAATTTGCTTGTCACCAACGACAAATTGAGTTTTAAAATATGGATATTTATCATTGCTTGATTTCCAACGTTCAATATTTTTGATAACTGCCTCTGCGTTGAAATCTGTGCCATCATGGAATTTTACACCCTCTTGTAATTGGAATGTATAAGTTAATCCATCCTCTGACGGCTCCCATGATTTTGCCAAGCCTGGTTGAATCGTTACATCTCGTTCACCAAAGTTTACTAGCGTTTCATAAATATTTGCTGTAACTGTAAAGGATTCACCGTCTGTTACAACAGCAGGGTCTAGTGCTACAGAATCTCCACCACGACCATAGACTAATATTTTTGGTTCACCACTGTTAGCTTTATCGCCACCAGTTGAAGCATCTTTACTACCCGTATCCTTAGTGTCTGAGCCGCCACAAGCCGCTAAGATTGTCGAGAGAACAAGGATAAACATTACACCCAAAGTCCATAGCTTCTTTTTCTTCATTAAATTTCCCCCTATGTTTTTTTATATCATTTAATGTTGAATAGCATCATAGAGATGGCAAGCAACATAATGACCCGGTTTTACTTCTTGCATTTTTGGAACTATTTGAGAACATTCTTCTTTTTTAAACGGACATCTTGTATGGAAAGTGCATCCACTAGGCGCATTTGAAGCACTCGGAATATCCCCAGTAATAATTAGTTGTTCACGTTCGAACGTGGGATCTGGAACAGGTACTGAGGATAGCAGTGCCTGTGTATATGGATGAAGCGGCTCGGCATATAAATCCTCACTTGCTGTCAACTCTACTAATTTACCTAAATACATCACACCAACGCGATTACTGATATGACGTACTACCCCTAAGTCATGTGAAATAAAAATATAAGTCAGCTTTAAATCGTTTTGCAGCTTTTGTAATAAATTTAAAACTTGTGCCTGTATCGACACATCGAGTGCAGATACTGGCTCATCCGCAATAATTAAACGAGGATTGGTCATCAAGGCTCGAGCAATACCAATACGCTGCCTTTGACCACCACTAAATTGATGTGGATATCGCTTGATATGATATTCATTTAATCCTACAGTCTCTAGAAGCTCCAAAACCTTTTGCTTACGTTCTTTAGCATTACCCATACCATGCACAATAAGAGGTTCCTCTAATATCTTCCCAATATTGTGTCTTGGATTAAGGGAAGCATAGGGATCTTGGAAAATCATTTGAACATCCCTTCGTGCCTTACGCATTTCATTATTGGATAATTCTGAAATTTTTTTTCCTGCGAATTCTATATTTCCTTCCGTTGGCTCAATTAATCGCATTAACAATCGCCCAGTAGTTGATTTGCCACATCCCGATTCTCCTACAATGCCTAATGTTTCTCCTTCGAAAACCTCAAAAGAAACATCATCCACTGCCTTCACATCCCCAACCTGTGTATTAAGAATGCCTTTCCGAATAGGAAAATATTTTTTTAAGCCATCAACTTTCAATAAAACTTTCGACATGCTGTGCCACCTCCTGCTTCTCTAGTAAAAAACATCTCGATTTATGTTGCTCTGCTGCTTCATATAAAGGTGGTGTTTCCTGTTGACAACGATCCATTGCAAATTCACAACGTGCTGCAAAACGACAGCCGACCTTGATACTTCCTGGTTTTGGAACACTTCCAGGTATCGAATAAAGGTTGTCCTTTTTATAACGCATATCAGGTACAGATTTTATAAGCCCTTGCGTATAAGGATGCTTAGGATTAGTGAATATCTCCTGAATTGGCGCCTCTTCAACAATTTGTCCTGCATACATAACAATGACACGCTCACATGTTTCTGCTACGACACCCAAATCGTGGGTAATTAATAATACAGCTGTATTTAAACGTTTATTCAAGTCTTTCATCAACTGCAAAATTTGTGCCTGAATCGTTACATCAAGAGCGGTAGTTGGTTCATCAGCTATCAAAACCTTTGGATCGCAGAGAAGTGCCATCGCAATCATGACACGCTGTCGCATGCCTCCTGATAATTGGTGTGGATAATCTTTTAACAATGATTCAGCACGCGGCAAACCCACAAGCTTCATAATTTCTATCGCTCTTGTAAACGCTTCCTTTTTTGACCACTTTGGATTATGAATTAATATGGCTTCCTTTAACTGATCACCAATTGTAAATAAAGGATTTAAGGAGGTCATTGGCTCTTGGAATATCATTGCTACATCTTTTCCACGAATTTTTTGCATTTGTTTATCCGATAATGTTGCCAGATTTTTTCCATCCAATAGTATTTCTCCACCTGTTATTTTCCCGGGTGGTGATGGTATTAATCCCATAATGGATAGTGATGTGACACTTTTACCACTTCCCGATTCTCCAACAATCCCCAATATTTCTCCTTCATGCACAGAAAAATCGATATCATCAACGGCAGGAATTTGCCCATCATCTGTAAAAAAGGTCGTTTTTAAACCTTTTATTTCTAGCAGCTTTTTCCTCATGCACAATCGCTCCATCCTACCTGTATTTTACTAAATTGTATAATTCTATTAATATAATACACTAACTATCATTAAATTCCCTATTTTCAGATAATTCTAACTAAAAAGATTCTCTCTTTCAATCATTATTATTCTGTATAGAACATAAATTTTCTATCAAACTCGACCTATATACTAATTATTTCTTATCAAACGATAATAATTTACATAAATCGCAAAAAAATAGCCCTCCATAAAAAAATAAATGGAAGACTATTTTTAAAATTTTTTATTATGTTTTCGAATGGATTTCACTTAGAATTTCAAGTTAAATGCTGCACTTGAAATAAATTATAATATGTTCCTTGCTTGTGCATAAGTTCTTCATGTGTTCCATTTTCAATTAATTGCCCATGATCAATGACGATAATTTTATCAGCATGAGTGATTGTAGAAAGTCGATGAGCAATAATTATTGTTGTACGTTCATGTGCAAGCAGCTCTAATGATTCTTGAATAAGTGCTTCACTTTCTAAATCTAATGCAGAGGTAGCTTCATCTAGTATTAAAATAGGTGGATTTTTTAAAAATACACGAGCGATAGCGACACGCTGCTTTTGACCACCAGATAACTTTACTCCACGCTCCCCAACCTTGGTGTCATAGCCATTTGGTAAGCTCATAATAAAGTCGTGTGCGTTTGCTGCCTTCGCTGCAGAAATGACCTCTTCATCAGTAGCATCTGGTTTGCCCATTAAAATATTCTCTTTTACGGAATCACTAAATAAGATATTATCCTGTAGCACGATGCCGATTTGTGAACGTAATGAATGCAATGTTACGTCCTTCACATCATAGCCATCAATACGCACTGTACCACTGGTTGTATCATAAAAACGTGGAATCAAACTTATTATCGTGGATTTCCCGCCACCGCTCATACCTACAAATGCCACTGTTTCTCCAGGGTTGATGGTAAAATGAATATTGTTTAAAATTTTTGAGCCATCAGCCTCATATTGAAAATTCACATTGTCAAAGTGGACCTCACCATTTACCCGTTTCAACTCTACGGCATCAGACTTATTTTTCACTTCATACGGTTCATCTATTAGTTCAAACATTCGGTCCATTGAAGCAATTGACTGCGTTAATGTAGTAGATGAACTAACTAAACGACGAAGTGGACCATAAAGTCTTTCAATATAGGCAATAAAGGCAACCATCGTTCCTATGGACAGAGGGCCATTAATAACCTGATAGCCTGCATAGGCAATTACTAACAACGGGGCTACATCCGTAATAGTATTCACCACGGCAAAGGATTTCGCATTCCATTTTGTATGATCCAATGCCTTCTCTAAAAATTCACCATTTGCATGATCAAATAATTTTTGTTCATGCTTTTCGAGTGTAAAGCTTTTAATTATGCTCATTCCAGCTACTCGTTCATGCAAATAACTTTGCACACCTGCAAGTGCCTTGGAGCGCTTTCTAGTTAAATCCCTCAGCTTACCAAAAAAGTACTTCACACTAAAGGCATAGAATGGGAACGCAATCAATGCTACAAGTGTCAGCTTAACATCCATTGTCAGCATAATCACGATAGCAATAACAATTGTGGCAAAATCTAGCCACACATTCATCAAGCCTGTCATGATAAAGTTTTTTGTTTGTTCCACATCATTAATCACTCTTGAAATAACATCGCCAGCTCTTGTATTTGCATAGTATTTTAAACTTAGTCGCTGTAAATGGGCATAGATTTGCTTTCGAATATCAAAAAGCACCTTATTACTAACATGTTGTGCAAAATATTGACGGTAATACTCAATTGGTGGCCGCACGATAAAAAACACAATAATGGTGCCACCTAACCAATAAAATAACTCTTTTGTTTTCTCTGCATCCGATAGATCATTTGCAGCAATAATATCATCTAACACAATTTTTATAAGCAAGGGGATAAATAATGGAATGGCAAACTTCACTATACCAATTAATATCGTTAAAATTATTTCCCAGGTATATGGTTTTACAAATCGCATATACCGCTTTATACTACCCACTTCCAATCACATCCTTAATAGAGAACATTCTTGATAAAGTCCCGTTTAAACGGGGCAAAAATAAATGGACATTCCAAATTGAATGCCCAAACGTAATTATAGCAATATTTCGTTTTAAGTACATGTAATATGTTTTTTTCGCTAACTATTTTCCATTCACTTAACAGATAAAAAAACACCCATTAGTAAAAACTAATAGGTGCTTCTTAACAATCATCTGCTTGCATATCGAGCTGAAACTTATAACGGTTTGTCCAGGCGTCGATGAAATCAGGTGCAAAAGGTCCTCTTTTTTGTTGAATCCAGCCAATTAATTTATCGACATTGCGCTTTAGAATTTTATCAATGACATCTGGATAAGACATTTCCTTACGATGTAGCTCATATTCATCCTCATCTAAAAGTGAATAAGACATGTCAGGGAATACTTTAATGTCTAAATCATAGTCAATATATTTAATGGCATTATTATCGAAAACAAATGGTGAGCTTAGATTACAATAATAATACACACCGTCCTCACGCAGCATGCAGATGATATTAAACCAGTGCTCCGCATGGAAATAACAAATAGAAGGCTCTCTTGTTAGCCAAGTACGACCATCGGATTCTGTCACAAGTGTCCGTTCATTCGCACCGATAATGATATTTTTTGTTCCTTTTAACACCATTGTTTCTTGCCAAACCCGGTGGATACGGCCATTGTGCTTATAACTATGTATTTGTATCGTTTCTCCTTCTACCGGTATTGCCATTTTTGAAGCCCACCTTTTCGTCTATGCTACCTAAATCTAGCAGTCTCTAGTATATTATAGCAATGTGTAGGCGAAAGGTGTAGTTAGAAAACCACAAATTTCCCTGCGTCCTTTTCAAATTTTACAAAAAATCGTAAATTTAAAGAGAATCTTATTATACCCATTATCTAATTAGAACTTTTAATGTGTATCAATGATTTTATCTGCCTGAGCGTATCCTTTGGTACCTGAGCGATTCTTCTCGCGACCTGAGCGAATTTCTTGGCGACCTGAGCAGTTCTTCTCACGACCCGAGCGAATTTCTTGGTGACCTGAGCAGTTCTTCTCGCGACCCGAGCGAATTTCTTGGTGACCTGAGCAGTTCTTCTCGCGACCCGAGCGAATTTCTTGGCGACCTGAGCAGTTCTTCTCACGACCCGAGCGAATTTCTTGGCGACCTGAGCGATTCTTCTCACGACCTGAGCTATTCTCTTCTGGCCTAGAGCAGTTTGGAAGTTTTTAATAATATAAAGGAGCTGTCTTTTGTAATCTTTTCGATTTTGACAGCTCCTTAGAGGTAAATGCAAATATGCAATTACAAAGTGTTATTCACCAAGATCTTGGTTCGTTTTTGAGAGGTTTCCTGAAGCTTGAGCTTTCTTTTGCTCTGCTTTAGCATTTTGCTTTTGCACTTCATTCACATCAGTCTCATAACCAAACTCTTGACTTTGACGTTGCATGTTTTTATTTGGTTGGAAATTTGTGTTGTTTTGCTTTTTCATTTTCATTCACCTCCACGATAATTATTGTGTACCGAGGTGAATGCTTTTATGCTTATAAATTATTTTATTTTACTTTCCCAATTCTCTCCATATTTTAAGCATTGGCACTGGCATAGGTATTTGCTCTATTTGTTCTCGAGTTAGCCAAACGCCTTTTTCAGTAGAATGACATGTCATGAAATAACTATTTAGATGCCATGTTAAATGTGAAAAAACATGTTTAAACATAAGTAAATCCCTCTGTGATTGAACATCTAAAGAATATTCATTTATAAAAGTGTCAATGGAATCTTTCCCATGCTCTATCATTGGAAATTGCCATAGATTTGCCAATAAACCTTCAGATGGTCGCTGTTCCATTAAAATTCGGCCATTTTGATCTTCACATACAAGGACATCATATGTAATATGCTTCATCTTTACTTTTTTTGATTTAACAGGCAGCTTTTCTGGTTCACCATCATTAAATGCAATACAATATTCGCGAACTGGACATAATAAACACTTTGGTGAAGTAGGTGTACAAATTAGTGCACCCAGCTCCATTAAGCCTTGATTGAAAGAGGATGCATTTTCAGGGTCTATCAGCTCTTCTATAGCTACTTCAAAAATCTTTTTTGTTTTAGGAATGGCTATATCCTCATGAATATCGAGTACACGGCTTAACACACGCATCACATTTCCGTCAACTGCATGTTCTGGCTTATCATAGGCAATACTTAAAATAGCACCAGCTGTATATGGACCTACACCTTTTAATGTTGAAATCTCATGTCGATTATTGGGTACTATTCCTCCGTAGTTCTCCAATACCTCTCTTACACCAGCCTGTAGATTACGGGCTCGGGAATAATAACCAAGACCTTCCCAGTGTTTTAATAAATATTCTTGTGGTGCTTCCGCAAGTAATTCTAATGTTGGGAAACTTTCTATAAAACGATTGTAATAAGGAATAACAGTGTCGACACGTGTTTGCTGCAGCATCACCTCAGATACCCAAATTTTATAAGGATCCTTCGTATGTCTCCAAGGTAAATCACGTTTCTCAACATTAAACCATTCAACTAACGATTGTCGAAATTCTGTTACATATGGATAATTCACAGTGACCTCCAGTGTTTTTACGATTTAAATTATGGTAAAAAGGGTATACAATTAAGAAAAGCTCATTTATCTATAACGACAAAAATCGTTATTTTAAAGATACTCTTTCTATCGAATATCTTGACTTGTTAATTATGGATTATTGAAATACATGTATGCAATTGTACTCTATTTACATGCATACTAGGAGTGGATATTTTTGGATTCAGGTACACATTTCGTTATGGGTATAGCCCTCGGTGGTCTTGCTTTAGCTGATCCCATGGTAGCAAATCATTCAATGACATTTACTGCAGTAATGGCAGGCACGATTATTGGCTCACAGGCACCTGATGTCGATACTGTTTTAAAACTGCGCAACAATGCAATTTATATTCGGCATCATCGAGGAATTACACATTCGCTCCCAGCAGTAGCTATCTGGCCTATCTTAATTACGGCGGTTCTATCATTCATTATTCAAGACGCAAATGTGTTTCATTTATGGCTCTGGACATTTTTAGCTGTAGCTCTTCATGTGTTTGTTGATATTTTTAATGCATACGGCACACAAGCCATTCGCCCATTCTCCAGAAAATGGGTAGCATTAGGTGTCATCAATACATTTGATCCTATTATCTTTTCGATTCATTGCGTCGGCATTTTATTATGGGCTTTTGGTACAAATCCCGTTTGGACATTTAGCATCATGTACCTCATCATTATCATGTATTATATATTACGATTTGCAGTCCAAAAATCCGTTAAAAAGGCTGTACATCATACTATTCAAGATGAGGAATATGTTATTGTAGCACCGACAATGAGATTCTTTCACTGGCGCATTGCAGCGAAGTCGAAAACACATTATTACGTTGGTCGTGCCTATGGTCGAACAGTCAATATTTACGATAAATTTGAAATAAAGCCTTTACCGAAAACGCCTCTTATAGAAAAAGCCATGAAGGACCGTAATCTCGATGCATTCGTGTCATTCTCGCCGCTATATCGATGGGAAATTTCTGAGCTAGAAAATAGCTTAACGGAAGTGAGGTTAATTGACCTTCGCTATCGTAGTGATAATCGCTATCCTTTTGTGGCTGTTGCTCATTTAAATGATGATAACGAGATTATTACCTCCTATACAGGCTGGATTTTTACTGAAGATAAACTACAAAAAAAATTACAAATCGGCGCAAGTAATTGAACAGGTAAACCCTGACCAATGTTGGTCAGGGTTTCGTTATTGCATCATATCATCACTAGCATCTAATAAATGAGCATATTTGGGATTGCGTCCTGCAAAGTTATGCAGCTTATCACCATAGCTGGTAATTAATTGACGTACCAGATTTTCTGTGTAATCAGCACCACGATAGTCGTAGCCTGCCTTTGCTGAAGTTGATTCAAAATCACTCCATAAAAGCTCAATCCAAACACGTGCACGCCCTACTGACATCTGTGGATTTTTTGCAAGTAACTCCCTAGTCAATTTTTCTATCTTTTCTTCCACTTATTTTCCCACCTTTACAGGAGATAGCATCGAAACTGGCAGAGCTTCTTGATATTTATCGCCGCCTAATCGATGTCCCCAAGCAAAGCGACCCTTTAAATAATCTACTTGGAAAAATTCGTTATCCGAGCTATCTATACGATACATTTCACCAGGTATGATAGTATCTAAATCCACTAAATAAGCAGCCGCCATTAAAGCTTTTCGTTCATACACTGCAAACTCATTAATAATACCTAGCTGTTCTGCTTTACGGGCCTTTTCCTTTAGCATAGCTATTT
The DNA here is from genome assembly GCF_058788755.1 of Lysinibacillus sp. FW301-JW8. Lineage (NCBI taxonomy): Bacteria > Bacillati > Bacillota > Bacilli > Caryophanales > Bacillaceae > Lysinibacillus > Lysinibacillus sp. FW301-JW8. Next base: position 71,239 of record NZ_JBYTBB010000011.1, on the reverse strand, counting down.
CTTCGCGTAATTCATGCTCTGACATGGTCGCGTAGTTTTTTTCACTCATTCCTCATTCTCCTTTTCTTCTATAAAACGGTCTATAACTTCAATGGGAAAGCCCTTTTGATAGAGCGCCTGTTTTATCTTCATTTTTCGTTCATAACCAGTATACTTTGACGCGTACTTTTTCCAAACCTTTTCGCCTTGAACATCAAGCAATTGCTGCCATTCATCTTCCTCTTGTTCGATGACAATTTGACTCAGCACCTCGTCTACAATTGCAAAAGAATAGCCTTTGCGCATAAGAAAATCCTGAATTTTAGCCTTGACTTGTGTTGGTGTTTTCCTTTTTTCAGATCGAACAACCTTTTCAGCCAACTGTGTCGCAAGCTTTACCTGTTCCCCATGACTAAAGGTTGCAAGTACCTCATCCTGTAAATCCTTATCAATTCCCTTTTTTATAAGGTCCTGTCTAATTGCCTTAGGTCCCTTTTTCATCGTAGCTTTTTTCGTATCGAGTAAAGCCTTGGAGTATGTTTCATCATTTAAAAAGCCATATGATTTCAGTTTTTGTATGGCTTCTAAAATCACCGCTTCTCCAAACTCTAATGTCAGAAGCTTTTTCTTCACTTCATGCTCGCTCCGCATTTGATAAGATAAAAAATTTAATGCTTTATTAAAAGCCTTCCGAATTTCATCCTCATAGGCAATTTCCTGAATATCAAATTCTTCTAGCATTTTGCCCTTTGTTAAACCAAATTGAATAAGAATAGCCTCGTCTACAGGAAAGGCGTACTCCTCGTTCAAATATATATTATAACGTTCTGGATTGTTTTTTTGGCGTGCAATTTTTGTAATAATACGCATATAAAACACCTCACTAATTACAATTATAACATGTTTCATAGTACTGCATTTTTACGATATTTTACTTTTATCGATAGCCTATATCAAACCATAAGATGGTAAACTAGAAACTATATATTGCTTTAAAAAGGAGGGAGCTCTTATGAAAATCGTTATCGCAGGTGGGACTGGCTTTGTAGGGAAAGTGCTAACTAGGCTGTTACAAGAAAATGGACACGAAATCATTATTTTAACTCGAAACAAAATCGTGCAAGAAAAAGATATCCAATATGTACAATGGCTTCAGCAGGGTGCACGACCTGAGCAGTTATTAAATACAGTTGATGCATTTGTTAATTTAGCAGGAATTTCTCTAAATAATGGACGTTGGACAAAAAAACAAAAAAAAGCCATTTATACAAGCCGTATGGATGCAACACTTGAAATCGTGAGAATTATGGAGCAACTTACCTCAAAGCCAAAAGTATTAATTAATGCCAGTGCAGTTGGGATTTATCCTACATCTACAATAACAACCTATACAGAAGATTCCATGGACTATGCAACTGATTTTTTAGGTACGACAGTTCAAGATTGGGAAAGACAGGCTAAACGTGCAGAAAAATTAGGAGTACGAGTTGCGCTTGCTCGATTTGGTGTAATTTTAGGACGTGATCAAGGCGCACTTCCTTCAATGCTGCTACCCTATAAAATGCATATTGGAGGCACTATCGGTTCTGGTGAACAATGGCTGTCATGGGTTCATGTGGAGGATGTAGCCCGTGCCATTTATTTTGCTATTACAAATGAGAACATTAAAGGTCCCTTTAATGTTACTGCCCCCCATGCAACTCGCATGAAAGATTTCGGAAAAACAATTGCTATGATAATGGGAAGAAGTCATTGGATGCCTGTACCTAGCATTGCTATGCGTTTAGCACTTGGAGAACAAAGTGTGCTGGTATTAAAAGGGCAACATGTATTACCTGCTGTATTAGAAAAACAGCATTTTACATTTAATTACCCTCATTTAAAAGAAGCACTTCAAGATTTGTTCTAAAAATTGTAGTAGGATAAATTTTAAAAAACAACGCATTCTAATGAAAAAGAAAGGATGCGTTTTTTTATGTGGAAACAACATATAGTTGGAGCAGTGATTGCTACTTTTATTATTGCCGGGGCAATTAGCTTTAATCCGTATTTTGCTTCTGGCTCTGATGAACACAATTGGGGCTTTAAACGAGCAAAAAATGGTGAGCAGGCTGAGGCGGGAGCACAGCTTGATCAGCTACTTGAGAAATATGGTGCTATTTATAAAGGTAAGCCTGATAAAAAAGTTGCTTATTTAACCTTTGATAATGGATATGAAAATGGGTTTACAGAAAGTATTTTGGATACATTGAAGAAGGAAGATGCACCAGCAACTTTCTTTCTAACGGGGCATTATTTAGAAAGTGCCCCCGATTTAGTGAGGCGTATGGTTAAAGATGGTCATACGATTGGCAATCATTCATATGGGCATCCAAACATGGCGAGAATAACACCAGAAACTATGCGTGCGGAATGGAAAAAACTTGACGATAAGCTCCGTGAATTAACAGGGATTGAACGTACAACCTATGCTCGTCCACCTGAAGGTACATTTAATGCAAAATTATTAGAGGTAGGAAATGCTGAAGGCTACCGCCATATTTTTTGGTCTGTTGCCTTTAAGGATTGGATGAGAGATGAACGCCGCGGCGCAGACTATGCGTATAATGCTTTAATGGAGCAGCTACACCCTGGTGCTGTCATATTAATGCATACTGTGGCACAGGATAATGCAGAAGCACTTCCTATGTTTATTGCCGAAGCGAAAAAACAAGGATATACATTTTTATCCCTTGATGATTTAGTTTTAGAATATGAAGATTTCCCTGTAGCTTTGCAATCGTCCACTCCTTAGTTATAATGGGATGATATTAAACGAACAGGGACGTGGAATGCTTGACACAGCAAACAACAATGGAAGTGGGACAAAAATTCCCTTTAACAATAAAAAGACTCGGTATTAATGGCGAAGGTGTAGGCTTTTATAAGCGCAATGTTGTATTCGTAAAGGGCGCTATACCCGGCGAAGAAATTACAGCTCAGGTAACGAAAACTCAACGAAATTTTGCCGAGGCAGAAATAATAACGATTCGCAAAGCTTCAAAATATCGCCAGGAGGCACCTTGTCCAGTTTACAATGAATGTGGCGGCTGTCAGCTTCAACATATGACATATGACAAACAGCTAATGGAAAAGCGTGATATTGTTATCCAAGCATTAGAGCGTTATGCAAAACCCTTAGCTGCAACTGTTGAAGTACGAAAAACGCTTGGGATGGATAATCCTTGGCATTACCGTAATAAAAGTCAATTCCAAGTAAGGAAAGAAGGCAAACGTGTATATGCAGGCTTATTTGTTGAAGGGAGCAACAAGCTACTCAATATTAATGATTGCCTTGTGCAGCACCCAATCACGTCTAAAATAACTGTTGCCACTCGTAAGATTTTACAAAAGCTGAATATTACGATTTACGATGGTCGTACGCTTGATGGTTTAGTGCGTACGATTGTTGTGCGTACAGGAATTCGTACTGGAGAAACGCAGGTTGTGCTTGTTACAACACGTAAAGAAATTCCTCATTTAGCTGAGCTTATTTCACGTATAAAAAAAATCGACCCAAGTATTGTGTCCATTGCACAAAATATTAATCGTGAGAAAACATCGCTTATTTTTGGAGATGAAACGAATGTTCTTGATGGCAAGGAAACAATCCATGAGGAGCTTGGCGAATTAGCCTTTGACTTATCTGCACGCGCCTTTTTCCAGTTGAATCCAACACAGACAGTACATCTATATGATGAAATCAAAAAAGCCGCTGCATTAACAGGCAAAGAAACAGTGGTGGATGCTTACTGTGGCGTTGGGACAATTGGTTTATGGCTAGCAGACAAAGCTAAAGAAGTTCGTGGAATGGATGTTATTCCTGAAAGTATTCAGGATGCACGCAAAAATGCACGTAACCACGGCTTCAAGCATACAAAATATGCAGTCGGTACAGCAGAAAGCGTCTTAGCAAAATGGCGTAAGGAAGGCTTTACACCAGATGTAATTACAGTAGATCCACCTCGTACAGGACTTGCACCTGAATTTATCCGTACTGTATTGAAGCTAAAACCGAAGCGCTTTGTCTATACATCGTGTAATCCATCAACTTTGGCGAAGGATTTAAACGAATTATCGAAAATTTATGATGTTGAGTATATTCAGCCAGTGGATATGTTTGCACAAACGGCACAGGTGGAATGTGTTTGCAACATGGTTTTAAAACCTGAATACCCAAAATGAGATTGTAATGTTTAGAAAATAATTACAAGACCACTTCAATAATAGAGGTCTTGTTTTTTTATTCTATTCTTTAAGTTCGTTTTCATCGCCCACTTCCTCAAAATTTTAACAACAATTTTTGAGTAGAAGCAGAATCAAATTATACTACTGAAAATTAAAATAAGTAATTGCGTTTGTGTGCTTCTTATGGAGAATGGAATCAATCGCTAAAACATTACTGATAACAAATGTACGTTTAGCATGTCTTGTAAAACAAAGTGCTTGAAACGAATCACCAACAATCTTAAAAATCCTTATACGACGTTTTTATATTTTGCATCATAATTACAAATTGATTACGCAGCATTGCTTTAACTAATTGTTCTTTCATCCTTCTACACTCCCTTTCTCAAGAACAAACGTACGCATTTTATCAAGTGAAATTTCTGAGCAAAAAAAAGATCAGGTGCTCATTTTTAAAATGGCCCTGGTCTATTCTATTTCGAAACTTTATTTAATTTTGGGGTCACGTCAGATTTATGCGGATTTACAACGTTAAAAAATAGGTCGCATAAAACTTCTTTCATAACTTAAAATGCATTTATTATCTTCTGCAAACTTGAATGCAGCTTGACATTCTTCATCTAATGCCATTTTAGCTCGGTACTCTTCATATGCTGCTAAACTTGGAAAAGTGAATAAGGCATAAGCAATATTATTAGCCCCCTCATGCGGAAGGAAATAACCATGATGTGTTCCACCCAGTTTATTTACAAGAGGAATCCACATTTTACCGTATTCTTCAAACTCTTTTGCTTTATAAGGGTCAATAATATATTTCAAATAACAAGTAACCATTTTATGCCTCCTAAACATTTTTTTGAATTATATCACATACTTTAATTCCTTTGTACCGAGAATTGTAGTATAAATCGTTACCAAAGTGTCGTTTTGGAAGAATATTTACTTAATATTGTAAATCCACATTTTTCTGAAGCTACCCTATTTTGTGTAAAGCATGTTCTATTTCTTCCAATTTCATGGAAAAATATTTTGTATAGGTTTAAATCTATCTATTTTGCTTCTGACGTAATGATGTAACTACCACAGTATTAAAACTTTAACCACGCTTCATTCACCCTAATATTTACCATTATCCTTTTAATTACTAAATATACCAAAAATATAAATAGAAAATGCCCAAGTACTCAATTCAGGTGGAATGTGTGGCAAAGCTTGTGTTGAAAAAGTAAGTAAAAAGGACGTCTCAGAAGTTAGAGACGTCCTTTTTTTGATGCACAGCTCAAGCTGCCTGGTGGATGATGGATGGTCCAGAAAAATCAACACCTTAACCAATAACCCAGGATTTAAAAGATTTTTATGCGTTAAATTTTTATCTTTGATTAAAAAAAACTTTGAAACGTGAACTTTGTGCTTTTAATTTTAACCTTTGAGCTTTTATTTTAGATTGTTTAAAGTTCCTTTGTAATAAGACATGTTTAAGGTTTTAACTCGCACACATGCCTTGAAGCGCGAGCGATTTTTCGTTTTCCATTTTCGCTAGACCATGCATATTTCATTAAGCTTGCACTTCAATAAATGTCGTGGCATTTGATTCTGATAACACAGCGTCTACCTCTGACTCAAATTCCTCAATTCTACTACTTAATGCTTCAATTTTCTTTTTAACATTCATCGGATCAATTAACTCGAATTCGTTTCTTTTCATAAATGTCTCAGTATGTAATTTAACCTCTTCTGGAGATTGTTTATCTTTATTACCTAAAATATTGATTAAATATGTTTCAAGCTTTGCAGGCAACGCATCATTTTCTTTAGCTACCATATTGATTGCTGAACGGTATTGCTGCTGCATAGCTTCTAATAATTTCTTTTCAAAATGAATGGACTGTTTGCGTTCTATTGCCTCTGCGACAGTCATTTCTTCTTTCCCTACAGTCACCGTTATTCTAGCATTGGATTCTACAACTAACGATTTAATACGGTTGCGATAGTCAATTAAACCGACTACTTTATCGTATGAGGATTGCATCTGTTTTTCATATTCTTGAATCTCAACACCATTAATTTTGCTATTACTTTTACGATTAGCTAAAACTGTACTAACTTCATTTGTTGCTGCTTCTATACGATGATTAAGCATCTTTAATTCTGTTAATGCACGGTGAATGGATAACTTTTTATATTCAGTCATGTTTTATTCTCCCCATAATTTGTAATCTAAACGGCAATGTTCTTCTATTATATCCAGTTAGCTATTTAAAGTACAAATATTACCTATAATAATAGTATTTGATTTTATGATTCCTTATCTGTATAATATCAAACTAGGTGCCAAACCTAAGTGATAGGGACGGAACATCCTTATCACGCAAAAAACGCCAATACAGCACGGATTTGCTGGGCGTTTTTTGTTTTATGAGCGGGAAGATGAGCCCCGCTCTTTTTCTTTGAAAGTTTCCTCTTCCTGATTTTTACCTACATTGTCGCGGATTGTTTATTTTTATTTCCACCAAATAGCATTAACACGATTGATACCACAAGTAATAGCATTGAAACTAATAATAAGAAGCTATAATTTTTTACATATTCTATATACACCCCGCCAAGAAACGGTCCTGTTAAACTTCCAATACTTAGAGCAATACCACACAATAGATTTCCAGTTGGCAGTAATTCCTTCGGTGTTAAATCAGCCATATATGTGATTCCTAATGAAAACATTGAGCCTACCAATGTACCTGTAAAGAAAAATGCGATGGCTACTGCAATTTGTGAATGCTCTAAAAAGCTAGCAATTGCAAAAATAATAGCTCCGCCAAAAGAACCTATCATCAATACCTTTCGACGCCCAACTTTATCTCCTATCGCTCCAAGAGGCACCTGTGTTAAAATTCCTCCGAAAGTAAAGACAGATAAAATAATAGGAATCATTCCAACCTCAAAACCTTTACGTAAAGCATAGACTGGAAATAAAGCATTTAAAGACGATTCTAAAAACCCATAAACAAATGGACCTAAAAACGCAATCCACCCAAAAATAAAGGCCATTTTATAACGCTGCCAGCCTCTTGCATGTAAATCACCCGTTAAACGCTCAGGCTTTTCATTTTTCAATAAAAATACAAACGACCATGCCAATAAGCACAGAATCGAGGAGACTATAAACGGCAATGCTTCTGTAATTTGAATAAGCTTTACCATTAACGGTCCTACTGCAAAACCTGTACTAAAGGATAAGCCGTAAATGGCCATACCTTTCCCTAAGCTTTTATGATCCGCTGTGCTAGTAATCCACGTTTGTGTCGCAAAGTGTAATGCATGATCCCCTACCCCAATGAGTAAACGAAGAATAAACCAAAAGGTCACACTTTTCCATAGAGGAAATGCGAGAAGAGATACAAACACCAATGCCCCACCTATTAAAATAATTGGTTTATAGCCCCATTTTCTTAAAGGTTGCTCAATAAACGGGGAGATTAATAAAGTTCCTATGTATAAACCTGTTGCATTCAATCCATTCAATGCAGAGGATACACCATCCCGCTCGAAAATAATTGAAATTAGTGGTAATAGCATCCCTTGTGAAAAGCCGGAAATTGATACAATTAACACTAGAATGGCAAATCTTTTTTTGCTGTAATCTGAGAAGTACGTCATCTTTTCCTCCAACATCAAGTCATTCTTCCAAAGAACAGCATACCAAAAAGCCTTAGCGCTCACCACATGTGATTTTACGCTAAGGCTTAACGAATACTTATTTTCATTTAATTGTATAAACACGAATTTCAGCATTTACTTTCGCCGAGAACTTGTTTAAACTCCCTCCTTTTCGAGTTAGAGTTCGTAAGATTTTGATAATCAGCTCCTTTACGATTTCTTAATACAACTTTAACACAGGTAATCAATATTGTAAATATTCTGTCTATTGTTTTTTAAAAATTAATCGTTAAGTCCTAGGTGTTTACCTAAACATTGAAATTTAGACCTAATTCAGCTACGATAAAGGTGATGAAATGAGGTGTACGAATGTCTAAGCCAATTACTGATAAAAAGCAGCAAGTAAATTACTTAAGAGAACGTCTTGAAATATTTTTAGAAGTATTAGATGCAATTGATCCTGAAACAACTGAATTAGAGGACATTGATCGTTTAATAGAAATGATGGATGATTTAGAAGACAAAATGGAGCAGTTTAACGCTCGTGAACAATAGTTGAAAAAGAGTTTGGGCAAAAAGCGCGAAAAATCAACGTTTGATTCCTCGCGCTTTTTAAGATTTTGATCAGTTTTGCTAGCCTGTCTAATGACAGTCCCAGTTATACAAAACCTTACTAAAATCCTTGTTTTGAAGCTCTTCCTCAGTAATGAAAAAATTCGCTACACCACAATCGCCCCACATTATATGGTCACCGACACTATCAATTTGTAGTAGCAAAACAGTAGATTGTTGGTGATCCCCGTATGCTCTTGGATCATCCTGTGTAAAAAATGGATAGCCGCCAATTTTATGACCATCACCTGATAATGCTTCGTAAAAAGCATCCTCTAGAGCATCATCTTCCATATTATCTAAAATGCTTGCATAATGATCATTACTTCTAAAATCATCTATTGATAAAGGTTCATATGATGCCTCAAAGGACAACGCCATCTCCTTCTCAACAGGAAAATACATTTCATCCTTTTCCGCTTCAATAAACGAAAAATCTTGAATTAATTGTGATGCATCATCAACGATACGTTCATGATAAAGAACACGAAACCCCTTTTGGTTTTGAGCATTACCAAAGTCCAATCCGAATACATCGTCAAAGGAATCAATATAAAACTGTATAATCCCCTCTTCAGGGAATTTTGATAAATGATTAGGTACTTCTTTAAAATTAATTTGCGCTAGTAATTTTAATGGTTGTCCAGATGAATTTTTAGGATACTCCATTGACAATGGAAAATATGGATCACCAGCAAACTTACTTTCAAATAACGATGTTTTCCGCACTGTTGTTTCAATATTTATAACCGACTGTAATGTTTCCTCTATAGTTTTTCGGTATACTTCAAATTCTTCAGGTAACATAAGAACGCTCTTTTCAGACATATTATTCCCTCCTAAAGTAGATTTATCCTTATTATAGAACAAATGTTCCTTTTTATCAATGATTTCCAAAGGAAAAGTATTCTAGGTTGGATGCATATAAATAACCGGCTTCATATAGGCGGGATTTGATTAGAGGCTCGGATTTTTTGACCAGGCTCTTTGGGTTTAGGATCACCTTCGTCCTTTTTTTGATCAGGTTCTTAAGGTTTTTGATCACCTTCACACTCTTTTTGATCAGGTCCTTCAGGTTTTTGATCGCCTTTACACTCTTTTTGATCAGGTCCTACACTTTTTTGATCACCTTCACACTTTTTTCAATCAGGTCCTATACTTTTTGATCACCTTCACACTCTTTTTGATCAGGTCCTACACTTTTTTGATCGCCTTTACACTCTTTTTGATCAGGTCCTACACTTTTTTGATCGCCTTTACACTCTTTTTGATCAGGTTCTACACTTTTTGATCACCTTCACACTCTTTTTGATCAGGTCCTACACTTTTTTGATCACCTTCACGCTCTTTTTGATCAGGTCTATACTTTTTGATCACCTTTACACTCTTTTTGATCAGGTCCTACAGATTTTTGATCGCCTTTATACTCTTTTTGATCAGGTCCTACACTTTTTTGATCACCTTCACGCTCTTTTTGATCAGGTCCTACACTTTTTTGATCACCTTCACGCTCTTTTTGATCAGGTCCTACACTTTTTTGATCGCCTTTACACTCTTTTTGATCAGGTCCTACACTTTTTGATCACCT
>NZ_JBYTBB010000011.1:0-61080 GCF_058788755.1 Lysinibacillus sp. FW301-JW8 | reverse complement strand
ACGCTCTTTTTGATCAGGTCCTACACTTTTTTGATCGCCTTTACACTCTTTTTGATCAGGTCCTACACTTTTTGATCACCTTCACGCTCTTTTTGATCAGGTCCTATACTTTTTGATCACCTTCACGCTCTTTTTGATCAGGTCCTACACTTTTTTGATCGCCTTTACACTCTTTTTGATCAGGTCCTACACTTTTTGATCACCTTCACGCTCTTTTTGATCAGGTCCTATACTTTTTGATCACCTTCACACTCTTTTTGATCAGGTCCTACACTTTTTTGATCGCCTTTACACTCTTTTTGATCAGGTCCTACACTTTTTGATCACCTTCACGCTCTTTTTGATCAGGTCCTACACTTTTTTGATCACCTTTACACTCTTTTTGATCAGGTCCTACACTTTTTTGATCACCTTCATACTCTTTTCAATTAGATGCTATCACCTTTTACCTTTCAATAATTTGGAAGAACACCCTTTAATTCCGACCTCCAAAAGATGGGCTCTTTTTTTCATTAGTTGAAAAGAGTATAATGTAACGTGGAAATAATTAAATTTTCTATGGGGGGCAATACAAAAAATGAATGTACAAACTTTGGAGAAAAGTCTATACAATTTAATTACTGAAACATCTACGAACCTACCGAAAGACGTGCGTCGTGCTATTAAAAAAGCAAAAGATGCTGAAAATGCTGGCACGCGTGCTGCAATGAGCTTAGACACAATTGCAAATAATATTGTTATGGCAGAAGATAATGTATCACCTATCTGTCAAGATACAGGTCTGCCAACATTTAAAGTCTACACTCCTGTAGGCGTTAATCAATTAGAAATTAAGGCTGCTATCAAAAAAGCAATCAACGATACATCAGCTGATGCAAAATTACGTCCTAATGCAGTTGATTCATTAACTGGTGCAAATAGTGGTAATAACCTTGGAGAAGGTTTACCTGTTATTAAATTTGAACAATGGGAAAATGACTATATTACGATTAAATTAATTCTTAAAGGCGGCGGCTGTGAAAACAAAAATATCCAATACAGCCTTCCTTGTGAACTAGATGGTCTTGGCCGTGCTGGTCGTGACTTAGATGGTATTCGTAAATGTATCCTGCACTCTGTATACCAAGCTCAAGGTCAAGGCTGTTCAGCTGGCTTCATCGGTGTAGGAATTGGTGGAGATCGCTCTTCTGGTTACGACTTAGCGAAAGAACAATTATTCCGTCATGTGGAAGATACAAATCCAAATGCAGATCTTGCTAAATTAGAAGAATATGTAGTAAAAACAGCTAACACATTTGGTATTGGCACAATGGGCTTTGGTGGAGAAGCAACATTACTTGGCTGTAAAATCGGGGTTATGCACCGTATTCCTGCATCATTCTACGTATCAGTAGCTTATAACTGTTGGGCTTATCGTCGTATGGCTGTGGACATTGACCCACAAACTGGAGAAATCACTAATTGGCACTATCAAGAAGGCGAAAAAATTACATTTAAAGATGAAGTTGCCGCAACGACAGAAGATACGACTACAGATGTAGTTGAACTTACTGCACCGATTACAGAGGAGCAAATCCGTACTCTAAAAGTTGGAGATGTTGTATCTATTACTGGTCGTATGTATACAGGCCGTGATGCGATTCACCATCATTTAATGAGCCATGATGCACCTGTTGATTTAAATGGACAGGTTATTTATCACTGTGGTCCTGTTATGGCTAAAGACGAAGAAGGCAACTGGACAGTAAAAGCTGCTGGTCCAACTACTTCTATTCGTGAGGAGCCATATCAAGGTGACATCATGAAAAAATTCGGTATCCGTGCTGTTATTGGTAAGGGTGGTATGGGACCAAAAACACTTGCTGCATTACAAGAGCATGGTGGCGTATACTTAAACGCTATCGGTGGAGCAGCTCAATACTACGCTGACTGCATTAAAGGTGTAGACGGTGTTGATTTAATGGAATTTGGTGTACCAGAAGCAATGTGGCACTTAAATGTAGAGAAATTCACAGCTGTTGTCACAATGGACTCTCATGGTAACTCTTTACATGCCGATGTAGATAAATCATCTTTAGAAAAACTAGCTATGCACGCAGAAAGAGTATTCTAATAATTAAGTAAAGCATCCGCTATGTAAAAAATAACATCATATATTTTCTGAGTGCAGTATTACTAATTTTACTGCACCAATTTGAAAGGCACAGAATATTCCTAGTGAATGGACTGTGCTTTTTGTATGTTTAAAAACTTCACATCATTATTATTGCCCCTCGGAAATCCATCTTAAAAAACTTTTGGCTTTCTTTTTCCAGAAACCTTTGTTATAATAATTCTAAATTAAGAAGAAGTTAAATGAAATTGTTTTTCATTTAAAAACTTCACAAAAACATTATATTATAAGGTTTTTGATATTGATTTTCATTATCAGGAGGGATAAAGTTGGAATATTCTAATCGAGAAAATATAAATTTAATTGAGAAAACAAAAGAGCATGCTGAATTACTTGCTGCCCTTATTGCAGGTTTGTTTATCCTACTAGCATGGCGTTTAGATACTAGCGGGCAAACTACAGCATCAGTACTTTTATATATTGTTGCATTTTGTGTTGGCGGATTTGCTAAAGCAAAAGAAGGTATTGAAGAAACAATCGAAGATAAGAAATTAAATGTTGAATTACTAATGGTGTTAGCAGCAATTGGTTCAGCAGCAATTGGTTATTGGACTGAAGGCGCCATTCTTATTTTCATTTTCGCAGTAAGTGGTGCTCTCGAAACATATGCAATGAATAAAAGTAATCGTGAAATATCAGCACTTATGAATTTACAACCTGAGGAGGCTTGGCTAGTACGCGGTGGCTTTGAACCAATGAAGGTTGCCGTTTCTACTTTACAAATCGGAGATCATCTACTTGTAAAACCTGGTGAACGTGTACCAGCGGACGGTATCATATTTAAAGGGCAATCTTCTATTGACGAATCAGCTATTAGTGGCGAACCTCTTCCAGTGGCAAAACGTAATGGTGATGAAGTATTTGCAGGTACAGTTAACTTAAATGGTGCGATTACCATGGAAATGACAAAGCCAAATTCAGAAACATTGTTCCAAAAAATTATTCAGCTTGTACAAAGTGCTCAAAGTGAGAAATCTCCTTCTCAACAGTTTATTGAAAAATTTGAGGGTACTTACGTAAAGTTCGTTTTACTCAGTGTTGCGTTAATGATGTTCATACCACACTTTTTGCTTGAGTGGGACTGGACAACAACGTTCTACCGTGCAATGGTACTATTAGTAGTTGCATCACCATGTGCTCTTGTAGCATCTATTATGCCTGCTACTTTAGCAGCTATTTCAAATGGTGCCAAAAACGGCATACTATTTAAAGGCGGCTTACATTTAGAGCATTTAAGTGTATTACGTGCAATAGCAGTCGATAAAACAGGCACATTAACACAGGGAAAACCAGTTGTGACTGACTTTATTGTTCGTAAAGGAATAGATCGAGAAGCAGCATTGTCTATCCTAGCAGGGATTGAATCGCAATCAAATCATCCGCTAGCACAAGCAATCACTTCCTTTGCTAAAGCTGAGGAAGTAACTGTTTTTTCTCAGGTCACTATTAAAGATATTCCAGGTTGGGGTATAAAGGGTTACGTAAATGATATGGAGTATCTTGTTGGGAAACCTGATTTTGTGGGGGCAGAAGAGGCTAATTCCTTCGCAGATAGTGCTGCAGCAAAATTAGCAACAGAGGGTAAAACCGTTATTTTCATTCATGATAAAGACGGTATTGTCGCATTAACAGCCCTTAAGGATACTGTTCGTGATGAGGCAAAGAAAGCTGTCACATTACTTAAAGAGCTTGGTATTAATGTTATCATGCTAACAGGAGACAACGAGAAAACTGCCAAGGCTATTGCTAAAGAATCGGGTGTTACAGAATACGTTGCAGAATGCCTTCCTGAAACAAAAGTTACTGAGATGAAACGACTACTTTCGCAACATCAATTTGTAGGAATGGTTGGAGATGGGATTAATGATGCGCCAGCATTAGCAACAGCAACTACTGGTATCGCAATGGGAGAAGGCACGGATGTGGCCTTGGAAACTGCAGATGTTGTCCTTATGAAAAACGATTTATCAAAAATTGCCTATGCAGTACGCTTATCACGTAAAATGCAACGTATCGTCAAACAAAACATCTTCTTCTCTATTGGTATTATCGTATTATTAATTGCCTCAAACTTTCTACAAGTTGTCGATTTACCATTAGGTGTAATTGGACATGAGGGTAGTACTATTTTAGTTATTCTAAATGGCTTACGCATGCTTAATAAAAATATTTAAACAAACAGCCTCGTATCACAAAAAGTGATCATGAGGCTGTTTTCTTTCTAGCTATCCATTAGTGTATTTTGTTTAAGATCTTCCTTTTGTAAAGCCTTTTTCTGCATCGTCGCATTGAGAACGCCGCCAAAAATTAAAATAATACCTGTGAAATATAACCAGAGCATTAAAATAATAACTCCACCAATACTTCCATATGTAGCAGAATAATTTGCAAAATTACTAATATAAAACGAGAAAGCATACGTTACAGCTAACCAAGCAAAGGTTGAAAACAGAGCTCCCGGCCAAACGCCCATTAACTTCAATCTTGGATTTGTATTTGGAACAAATCTATAAATCGCCATTAATACAAGAAAAATTAATAGTGGCGGCATCGACCAGCGTAACCTCTGCCATATTATTTCAAACTGCTCCTCAATACCGACAATGGAAAACAAGAAATGACCAATTTGTTGTCCAAATACAGGTAATAAAAGTGCAACAGCAAATACTAAAACAAGGGCTATAGTGAAAACAAGAGACAATCCTCGATCCAATATCCCCGCCCTACTCTCCTTCGTATCATAAGCCTTATTTAAGGCTCTAATTAATGCATTAATGCCTTTTGATGCAGACCATATTGTACCCAATACCCCTATGGACAATAAACTACTATTACGATTATTTAAAATTTCGTTTAATGTATTCTCGATAAGTCTATATACTTCATCTGGCATGACATTTACTAAAAACGAATAGACCTGCGTCGTCTCTAAATTTAAATACGGTAGTAAAGTGACTAAAAAAATCAGTAGTGGGAAGAAAGATAGTAAAAAGAAATAAGCCAACTGGGCAGCAAGAGCCGATATATCAACCCGTTGTAAGCGTAGTATTAAATCTTGCAGAAAGCCTTTTGAGGTCGTTACATCTACAGTACCCTCATCAGGCATAACAAATGATTTCACCACACCAAATGCTGTATGCATGGATGTTTTATTCTTTTCCATACAATTCCCCTCCTATCGGACAAACTATTCTTTATGAGGTAGAGAAAAGGCTGATTTTGTATCATTTATCATTTCCTGAATCGTGGAAGGGAGTTCTTTGAATTCATCCACTTTTTCAGCAATTGTGTTGACATTTTCTGATACACTTTCACAAAGTACTTTAGCTGCCAATACTTTTTCCTCAACTAGAACCTGTAATTCATCACGATTAGTCGCATAATACGAAATCGCATCCTTCATCTTTTGTGTTGAAGCTATTGTTTTTTCGCGAGTAGTACGATCAAGCATACTTAAAGCAGCACCAACTACAGCGCCTGTTACAACAGAAATTAATAATTTACTTTGACCCATAATAAAAACCCCCTGCGTTTGTGTAAATGTATATTCCCTAAAATTTTATCATTAAACAATAAACGAGCTCATTACCATTACTTAGGATTGATTTTTCGTTCCCACTACAAAGAAGTATTCAGAATATTTTTTATACACGTTGCATTTAACCTAAATTTTGATAATGAGCCAATAACGACTTACTGCCCTTATTCTACCCAATAACAGTCTATTTTTAAAGCAATGCCCAAATACAGTGTTGACATTTTTTTTATTCAATGAAATGATATGTGCGAGGATGACGAAAGGAAGGTTTCAAAAAAATGGATTTATCAGTACCGTCAAAAGAGAACGTTATTTATATGGTTGACCAAATGAAAGACAAGCTACGAATGGTAAATGTTGATGCCATGAAATCGGAAAATTTTGATGAAGCAAATTATGAAGACTTAGTTTATTTATACGAAATGGTGATGAAACGAGAATCATTTAGCCCAAGTGAGATGCAGGCCATTGTTGCAGAATTAGGGTCATTACGCAAATAATAATTATTAGAGAAAAAGCTATTAGCAGGGGCAAAAGCCTTTGCTAATAGCTTTTTTCTATTGTGTACTTTTTGCTGCTGAACCATCCTCAGTAACAAGTGGTTGTATTAAAACTTCGACACGACGATTTTTCGCACGACCTTCAGCAGTGTCATTCGGAGCAATGGCTTTGTATTCACCCTCCCCTTTTGCACTAAAATATCTTGGGTCTAAATTTGAATTACTTCCCACTATAATTTTCAGGAAGTTAACTGAACGCATAACTGACAATTCCCAGTTTGAGGCAAATTCAATACTTGATTGTGGTACATTATCTGTATGCCCTGTAATTAAAATGCTACGAGCAGGATCCGATACTAATACGTCCGCAAGCTCCTTAGCAATTGGTTTATATTCTGGTTTAATGGTTGCTTTACCTGGATCAAACAGAATACTATCACGAATTGTTACTAGTAAACCTTCATCTGTCATTTCTGTTGCAAATTGACCTTCCATCTCATGAACAGCAATAAAATTTTCAACACTCTCTTTAATTTCTGCTAGCTCCTGCTGATCCTTTAAATAGGCTGAATTTTGCTGTGATTGTTGTGGCGTTTTATCACTTTCTGCATTCGGAGTTTGTACTGGCGAAGGCTGCTCTAAAAAGCTTGTGCCACCATCGAATACTTGATTAAAAACCGCTGACATTCTTTGCAATTTCTCTTGATCTACGGAACTAGATGCAAATAGTATAATAAACACAGCTAATAGCAATGTTAAAATATCTGCATATGGTACTAGCCAGGACTCATCAATATGCTCATCATGCTTTTTCTTCTTAGCTTTCTTTGCCAAGGCCACCCGCCCCGCTTTCACCCGAAATTTGACGACGTTCTTCCATCGTTAAATAAGAAGCTAGTTTTTGTTCAATAACACGTGGAGCCTCCCCTTCTAAAACCGAAAGAATCCCCTCAATCATCATTCTTTTTTGCTTAACTTCTATAGAAGATTTACGTTTAAGCTTATTTGCAAATGGATGCCATAAAACATAACCTGTAAAGATACCTAATAATGTTGCCATGAAGGCAGCGGAAATAGCGTGCCCCAATTTTTCGATATCATTCATATCTGCTAATGCGGCAATTAACCCTACTACCGCACCAAGTACCCCTAAAGTCGGAGCATATGTACCTGCTTGAGTAAAGATTGCGGAACCACTAGCATGACGATCTTCCATTGCCTCAACCTCTTCCGTTAAAACATCACGGATATAGTCAGCATTTTGTCCATCAATCGCTAATGTAAGACCATTTTTCAAAAATGGATCTTCAATTTCTGAAGCCTTACTTTCAAGTGCTAGTAATCCTTCACGTCGAGCTAAATCTGCCCATTGTGAAAACATCTTAATAATTTCTATATCATCCGCTAATTTAGTTTCTTTAAAAAGAATTTTAAATAGCTTTGGTACTCGCTTCAATTCCTTCATAGGGAAGGCGATTGTTACAGCGGAAATAGTACCGAAGATGATAATTAGAATGGCTGCTGGGTTATAAAATGCACCTAAGCTTACTCCTTTTAGCACCATCCCTGTTAATAGCGCTATAAACGCAAGTATTAACCCTACAATCGACGATATATCCATTCTAGAACCTCCAAATCTACTATTAATGTTTTTTTCGTCTTTTTTCCATATTTTTAAATATATTATATAGTATAAATGTATTTCACTAATTTTTCGATGTAATAAATGCTTTTTATTCACTTTAAGGTCATATTTGATTATATTGAATTAAGAATAGTACACTAAATTGTTTTTATTAGGAAGGAGTTAAGAATTTGTTATTATCTTTTGACACAAAATTACTAAAATATGCCGAATTAGCTGTGAAAGTAGGAGTAAATATCCAAAAAAATCAGTACCTCTATATAAGCTGTTCGACCGATAATTTAAAACTAGCACAAATTATTACTAAATTATCCTATGAAAATGGTGCAAAACAGGTATTTGTAGATTTATCTGACGATGAACTTGTACGTACTCGATACGAAAAAGCCCCAAAAGACTCATTTGATTTTTTCCCACCGTGGAAGGTACAGGAGCGCGAATGGCTTGCTGAGAATGGGGCTGCCTTTTTAAGCATTACTTCGCAAAATCCTGATTTACTAAAGGGCATTGAGCAGGAAAAAATTATGGCTTTCCAAAAAGCCTCAGGAAAAGCATTAGCTAATTATTATAGTTGGTTACAGGCAGATAAATTCAGTTGGACAGTTATTGCCGCTCCATCAGAACAATGGGCAGCAAAGGTATTTCCAAATTTGCCAGAAGATCAACAAATGAATGCTTTATGGGAAGCTATATTTGAGGCTACACGTATAAATCTCGAAAATCCAGTTGCTGCTTGGCTAGAGCATGACCAGCAATTACATAGCAAAGCTGATTATTTAACTAGCAAACAATATAAAGCGTTGCACTATTTGGCACCTGGCACAGATTTGACGATTGAATTACCGTCAAAACATATATGGACTGGCGGAAGTAGCGCAAACGTACAAGGGCAAACATTTATGGCTAATATGCCGACTGAAGAAATCTTTACCGCACCACTTAAAACAGGTGTTAACGGCTATGTATCAAGCACTAAGCCTTTGAGCTATGGTGGAAATATTATTAATAATTTCAAGCTAACATTTAAGGATGGTCGAATTGTTGATATAGTAGCTGAGCAAGGACAAGAAATTTTAACCTCTCTAATCGAAACAGATGAGGGGGCACATTATCTTGGTGAAATAGCATTAGTTGCACACAAATCACCTATTTCGCAATCTGGTTTATTATTTTACAATACATTATTCGATGAAAATGCCTCTAATCATTTAGCTCTAGGTAATGCCTATGCCTTTTGCATTGAAGGTGGCAAAGAGATGTCCTCTGAAGAACTACTTGCAAAGGGACTGAATCATAGTTTGACACATGTGGACTTTATGATTGGTTCTGAGCAAATGAATATAGACGGCATTACAAAAGATGACCAAACAGAACCTATTTTCCGCAATGGGAATTGGGCAATTTAAATAATTCATTCCTACTAATTTTCTTCTAGGTAAGGTATGTTATTGATGTCATAAATTATCCTTAGATTTTCCTAGTAACCTATTGTATAATTAATTTAGATAATATACTTGATTATTTTTAGTAAGGAGGAACTTTTATCATGTTTTTAACGACTGTCCTAGGCTTTTCAGCCGTTCTATTAATTGCTACGGCATTCTTCATCCACTATCTACAAGTTGGTTTAGATTCTAAATCTTCAGTCACTGTAGATCCAAAACCAAAAGAAAAATATTAATATTATTGAAAAACAGCTGCTTTCTAGTAGCTGTTTTTTTATGAACTTTCTTTCGATTCGCTAAATAATTTACTAAACTTCTTTCTTTTTCGTAAAAATTGCGTGAATATTGTCATTATTATTTGCATATTTAAAGTTTTGCTCTAAAATATTTTTGTAGGGAAGGGAGCAAACTTTCATGACAATGTTACAAGATATTCTGAAGTTTAATGTAGATTTCGTTCAAGAAAAAAAATATGAGCCTTTTATTACAACTAAGTATCCTGATAAACGCATCGTTGTTTTATCATGTATGGATACTCGTCTTGTAGAGCTATTACCTAAAGCGATGAATTTACGTAATGGTGATGTAAAAATTGTTAAAAGTGCTGGCGCATTAGTAAGTCATCCTTTTGGTGCAATTATGCGTAGTCTACTTGTAGCAGTTTATGAGCTGCAAGCAGATGAGGTGTATGTTGTTGGCCATTACGACTGTGGTATGAGCGCAGTCGATCCTGAAGCAATGCTTAGCAAAATGGTGGATCGTGGAATTAATCCAGAGACTATCAAGATGATGGAATACTCTGGTCTAGATTTAAAGGAATTTTTACGTGGCTTTGGCGACGTTGCGACAAGTGTAAAGAAAAGTGTTGATACTATTCGCAATCACCCATTAATGGTGAAGGATGTTCCTGTCCATGGATTAGTCATTGATCCAAATACAGGCCGTCTTGATTTAATCGAAGATGGCAGTTATTATCAAGGCTAAACACCATTTTTATACTCTGCCAAAACTTTGAGACAAAGGATCAACAGTCGATGCAGATAGAAAGAGTCTATCCTTCATTGTTTGAAAGATAGACCCTTCTTTTATTCATCCTCTAAACAGGCATACATGTAATGATCTACCCATTGACCATTGATATACAAAAGCTTTCTTAACAATCCCTCACGCTGAAATCCTGATTTTTCTAATACTCGAATAGAAGCACTATTTTGCGTTGAAACATAGGCCTCTACACGATGTAAGCCTACTTGCTCAAACGCAAAACGCACGACCATTTTCACAGCCTCTGTTACAATCCCTTTCCCAATATAAATCTCATCCATCGCATAGCCGACAAAAGCACTTGAGTAAGGTAATCGTTTGACTGCGTAAAGCGCAATATGCCCAATTAGATTATTAGTTCCTGGCTCATAAATACCAAAAGTAAATTCCCTTTTCGAGTCCATTAAGTATAGGCTTTCTTGAATTTTTTTGTATTGGGCATCAACTGTATAATATTCCGGTCGTTGTAATGGCTCGTATGTAGACCAAAAGTATTTATTACGGCTTACGAGACCAGTTAAACTTTGTGCATCTTTTTCTTGGAATGTGCGAATGTAGCATTTCTCTCCTTGAATTGATACCACATTTCCACCCTTTTTCCTTATTAAATTCCAAATTTTAAGCACCATTTTTCCACACTAGCCTTCCGATAATTGTCTTACTTGTTACTTGCTTCACCCAAAAATCAGTTAGTCACTTTATTGTATGTAAAAAAAGATGCTGCTACAACTAAAACAGCTCGTCTTGTTTGCACAGCATCTTACAATTATTATTTTGTTTTTTTCTTCTTCGAATTATCATTTAGTACTTCAAGGTTTGGTGATTCCTCATCCTCTAACTGAGCCTTATCTAAAACATTTGTTAAATGAAGCCCGCGCCTTTGTGCTTCCCGTTCAATATGCGCTATTGTTTCTTGCAGTACCTGCACACGTGCATATTTTTTATCGTCCCCTGCAACTAGAATCCATGGCGCATTCTTTTTGTCTGTTTTCTCAAACATATCATTTGCTGCTTCTACATACTTAGGTGTTTTCTCACGATTACGCCAATCTTCCTCTGTTAACTTCCAAGCCTTATAAGGGTTTTGCTCACGTTCAGTAAAACGTTTGAGCTGCTCTTCATCTGAGACATGGAGCCAAAACTTGATGATTATGTAATCCCCTGCAGTTAAGATCTTTTCAAAGTTATTAATCTCCTCAAAAGCTCGTGACCATTCATCCTTTGTTGCAAATCCTTCAATACGTTCCACTAAAACTCGTCCATACCATGAACGATCGAAAATAGCTATTTGTCCATGTTGTGGAAGCTTTCTCCAAAATCGTTGTAAATAGTTGTAGCGCAGTTCATGGGGCTGAGGTGCAGAAATTGGATGTACCACATAGCCTCGCGGATCAACACGTTCAATTAAACGTTTGATGGCCCCTCCCTTACCTGCTGCATCCATACCTTCAAATACTAATATTAGCCCAATTTTATTTTTTAATAAAAATTGCTGTGCATTTAACATTTCATATTGGAGTACTTTTAATTTCTTTTTATACATTTTTTTATCTAGTTCAATAGATAAATCTAAATCTGTTAAATTTTGAGCCATTAAAACTTCACTCCTTCTATTTGGATTATTCCTATTGTACTAAAGAATCATTTAGATGCCTATACAAATGGTAAATTGTAGATAGTTTATATGAAACAACGCGATACATTATTGGGAATTTCCGTTATAATGGAAAGAGTGCAGTCCTATACTTAATTGTCTTTTCCCTATACAATTTAATACGAAGGGAGAGGAAAACATGCCTCAATTTATTTTGATGACAATCACTTATATTGTCTCAGTCATCCTAACCTTTTCATCCTTTTTCATGAAAATAAATGGTCAATCTTCGTTAGACATCTCTAATCGTTTTCCTGTTGTATTTGCACCTTTTAATGTCAGTCATGTAATTTGGATCGTCATTTACATGTTACTTGGTTTTTGGTTAGTCATGAATTTTAAAAAGACAACAATTAAACAGACTGTTCTTTTTAGCAGCATATGTATATTGCAGATAATCACGATAGTCGTTTGGCATCAGGAGCTATTTATCGCATCTCTTGGCAATACACTACTTTTAGTTTTCTGTGTGTTTTCGCTGTACAATACATATCCTCTAAGCGATAAATCGTTGGCAGGACGTATCCCTTTCTCTATTTATTATGCATGGTCGACATTTATTTTGATGACAGATACAAGCTTTACATTGACAGCTTATGGATGGAACGGCTTTGGTCTTAGCAACCCTCTATGGGCAGTAATTTTATTGACAATCGGTGTTGCCATCGCATTACATATGCGCTTCCATCATTTCGATATTATGTATCCATCTGTATTTATTTGGGCTTATATCGGAATCGCGTTACATAATGGTTTTGAAGAGCTACTTGTAACAACAGCTGCTTTATTTTTATGTGGTGTACTATTAGTCGGTATACTTTTCATAAAAAAAAATCCTGCCTCCCCCAAATAATTGGGCAGCAGGATTTTTAATTTATGCCTCATCCAATGAAGTTAAAATAATTGGTTTGTCTTTTGTCACAATAATTGAATGTTCGATTTGGGCAACTAGTGATTTATCTGGAGTAACGAATGTCCAGCCATCACCAGCTTCAACAATATGCTCTGCTTTTGCTGAGATAAAAGGCTCAACCGCAAGTACCATGCCCTCTTTCATGATTGTAGAATCCCATGCATCATAATAGTTTAAAATATGATTTGGCTCATCATGTAAGGAAAGCCCTAAGCCATGACCTGTTAGGTTCATAATGACTGTTAAATCATTAGCATATGCTTCACGCTCAACAGCTTTACCAATTTGATTTAATTTTGATCCAGCCTTTACTTTTGTCATGGCACGATCAAAGGCACTTTTTGCCACACGACAGAGCTTTTCTTTATCTTCGTAGCCTTCTCCCACTACAAATGAAATGCCTGTATCTGCAAAGTAGCCATTTAATGAACCAGATACATCGATGTTGACGATGTCTCCTTCTTTAATCACGCGTTTTCCTGGAATACCATGTGCTACCTCCTCGTTGACACTAATACATGTGTATCCTGGGAAGTCATATTCTCCTTTAGGTCCAGAAATTGCTCCTGCCTCAGCAAACATACGGCCAGCAATTTCATCGAGTTCAAGTGTTGTTACACCAGGTTTTGTCGCAGCCTTCATTGCCTCACGAATTTCAGCACAAATACGACCGATTTTTTTAAAGGCTTCAATCTCTTCTTGCGTTTTTACAATCATTTTTAACGTCCCTTTCATCTAATATCTACTCTTTAATATAACATAACTTGTTTGACATAAAACGTTAAACGCTTTAAATATTGTATGCCCTCATAAATTGCAAAGTGCTAAAATGTAGCAATATTTCACAGCGAGTAGTTAAATACGATACAAAAACCCTCCACTACTGTGAAGGGTAGATTATTTATGATTTTCGCTGCATTAATTGTGGTGCTGCTGTAAATAACAGAACACCAACAATGGCAGTTAAAACTGTTGCTGGTAGCATATATGTTCCATTATAAATAATTGAATAAATCCATGCATTTTGATCGCCAGCATACTCCGAGAAAAATACAGCGCCAGCAATGGTATGTGCTGCATAGCGTAAAAATCCTGCTAATACAGTTCCAACAATAATATATACCGCCATTTTCGTTTTGTTTAGATTGTTTGCAGCCTCAAGAACTGGTTGACGTACGATTGCAGCCAAGCCTACTATTGTGAAGGCAACGCCATAATCGAGTAAGCCTTGTAACCAATGCACAACTGTAGCACCAAACATTGTTTGCATAACACCAATAAGTAAGCCCGTTGTCAGACCAGGTAAAAGACCCCAGCGAAAGGCTATTAAAATTATTGGTACCATCACTAGACTAACAGAGCCGCCTTGTGCCCATACTTTAAAGGAAATCTGATCAAGCACAAGGCCAATCGCTGCGAATATCGCGATCTCCACAAGCATTAAAAGTCTTTTTTTGTCCATATTATTCTCTCCTTTGTTCCGATGTAGGATACAAGAGCAGGAATAGAAATCAAATTACTTTTTGACTCTATCTGGCAAAAAAAAACAATGCCAGGACAGAGCCTCACATCGTACAAGTGTCGGTTTCTATCCACATCCCTACGCAAGTGTTAACTTACAGGTTCAAAGAGTTAAGGCATTACGTGCCCAGTCTCAGCTGACATCATCAGCTCCCCTTGTGGTCGTTACATCTTTTTTATTTGAACAACCTCATTGTACGCAAACATGGATATGATTACAACTCTCTTTCACAATTTTTTTTGAAACTTTGCTGTTTTTCATGCGTAAATATTAAAAAAGGAGGTACAACTATGGAGAACCAAAAAATTTTATCTGCCTTTAGTTATCTCAGCGTTTTTTTTGCACCCTTTATTGTGCCATTAATTGTTTACTTTGTTTCTAAAGATAGCGACGTAAAAAGACACTCTATTCGAGCACTTATATCGCATTTAATCCCGTTTGTATTTGGTATCATCTTCTTTGCTGTCTTTGTCTTCTCAACCATATCGTTTAACACCTTTGATCCACAATCAGGTAGCAATACGTTTATGATCGTTTGGTTTGCATCATTTGCCATTTACTTACTTGTCTCACTAGGGATTGTTATTTGGAATATAGTGCAAGCTGTTCGCGTTATTCGTTAATGTTTCATTTCTAATATCAATTTCGCCTTGGCGTAATTGCGTCCGGATTTTGAATTGTGCAGGCACAATTCATTCTTTTGAAAATCCGTGACATCCGCTGGAGGCTTTGGGCCAACAGATGTTTTTTGTGCGAAAGCGTAGTGTAACGCAGCGGCAGCAACATGATGTTTTTTGTGCGAAAGCGTAGTGCTAACGCAGCGGCAGCAACATGATGTTTTTTGTGCGAAAGCGTAGTGCTAACGCAGTTGCAGCAACATGATGTTTTTTGTGCGAAAGCGTAGTGCTAACGCAGTTGCAGCAACATGATGTTGGTCACTCAGTTGTGTGTTGCTGTCGCTTCGCTTTCGCACAGATAAATTGCCACAGGACGTGGCGTTCTTAGACTGAGTTCCTCTATTTCAGTAGGTGTTTGGACACCCACTGAAAAGAAACCAAAACCGCATTCATCTCACCCTATAGAGGTGGGAGTCTTCTGCTGAATGAAGATAAACAGGTAGAACTTTTAGTAAAAGGAGCTGTTTTTTTATGAAAGTATCTAAAGTTGTCAAAACCGCCGTAAAATTAGCACCTATCGTTATACCAATTGTCAAAAAAGTAATTGCTGCGAAAAAAGGAGCCCCCTCTTCTCCAAAAAACAGCTATAAGAAATAATACATCCCAAATAAAGAATCTGCTCATCTTTTTCCCAGCAGATTCTTTTTTTTGACTCTATAACTTTTTTCTAATTTGTACTTGGCATAGCAGATTTATATTAAAATAGGGTTTAGCACTACAGATGAGGGGTTGTTAAAAATAAATAGTGAAAAACAATTAATGAGCTTGGTTAAGGCAGCACAGGTTCTTACTTCAACACTCGATATTAACCAAGTATTAGAAAAATTAATGAATGAGGTACTTCATGTGATAGACGGTGCTGATGCAGGGGTATTGTTTATGTTAAATACAGAAACTAATCGTCTAGTTGCCAAGCATGCCATTGGTTATAACCTGGCTTATTTAAAAAAGATTCACCTTGCCTCAAATGAAGGGATGACTGGAAAGGTATTCTCTCAAAAACAAGCATTTAGATTTCACTCTAGCAATGATGTTACAGAAAGCATGGCGGATTTATTTCCACAGTATGAAGAAAACTATACAAAAGCAGTTGGTGATTTAACTTATCCCAAAAGTGCTGTTTGTGCTCCACTTCTTGATAAAAGTAATTCATGTATAGGCGTTTTAACAATTGTCAATTTTTCAGGAGATACACAGTTTGAAAATAGTGATTTAACGATGTTACAGGCATTTGCAAACCAATCCTCAATTGCTATTGAAAATGCAAAATTATTTACTCAAAACGAACGCTCTAAGCGCATTTATAATGCTTTAACACAGGTTTCCTTAACACGTGGCCGACTCAGCGATATGATTGATACGCTTGCATCATTACTAGACCAATCTGTAGCAATTATGACAGATTTTTACGATCTATTGTTTGCATCATCTCCTGTAGCTAAACTTGCTACTGACATTTTAAAAGAGCAAAAATCACAGCATCTTGATACAGTTGTACAGCAATGTGTAAGACATCAAGTATACATACCATTTAAAGATGAAACGTATGTAAGTTACTTATTTCCTATCCATACAGAACGAGGTGTTATAGGAATACTACTGATTGTGATGAATCAACATTTACAAATGGATCCTTTAGATTTATTTGCAGTAGAACAGGCAGGTGCATTATTTGCCTTACAGTTAGCTGAGGAGGAAAAGGAGCTAGAAAATTCCTTTAAATACGACGGATATTTGTTACAACAGCTTTTAAACTCAAATTTCAATGCCTTTTATAAACGTCAAGAAGTGCAACAAACTTCTCATTACTTATGTGCTACTCTACAACTTGATGGAAGAACATATCATGTTGCTCAGACTAATAAAATGCAGCACCAATTTAGTAAACTACTATATCGTTTAACTCGCTTATTTTCCTTACCAGTTTTCATCTCGGAGCATGATTTACACTATCATTTTTTATTTATGAACAATTTGCGAGTTTCAGTCGAACAGTTTAAAGAGCGTATTCAATATTTTTTTGTACTCCTCGAAAAAGACTCGACAAAGTACAATTCACTATCGTTTATGGTTGGTCTCGGAAGACACTTTGATACAATTGAAAACATTTTCAGTTCATATCGGGACTCCACAAAGTGTATTGACTATTTACAGACACTAGAACAGGCACCATTCATCATTTCCTATGATAAGCTTGGACCTTATACACTTTTTTTAAATAATGACCCACAGGAAATGGCAGAATATGTTGAGTTGAAGCTTGGACCAATTATGGAATACGATAATCAACATAAAACTGATTTGTTATATACACTAAAGCTATTTTTTGAACATAATCAAAACCGAAAAAAAACAGCTGAGGCATGCTTTGTACACCTAAACACCATTAAATATAGACTCCAAACGATTTTTTCATTAATAGGGATTGACGAGCAGAATGGGAAAACTATGTTCGAATTAAATCTTGCTATCTATATGTTTTCTTACTTACAAAATATAAAATTAGCCAAAACAGACAAAGGATAGTTCTTATCTTTGTCTGTTTTTACATAGTATTTTCATAGTATTCATTGTTATACTAAACCCTACTTGTTGAATTTTCAGAATATTTTTATTAAGCAGGAGGGCTGTCTAGGTATGGAAATATGGAGTTTATTTACGATTATTGCGTCACTGGCTTTATTAATATTTTTAGCATTACGTGGCTTCAGTATCATTATTATTGCGCCAGTAGCAAGTTTAATCGTCATCATTTTAAATCAAATGCCTATTTTAGATTCATTACAAGGCAATTATATGAGTGGGTTTATAAATTTTATGAAAAATTACTACCTTATCTTCTTATTTGCCGCAATTTTCGGAAAATTTATGGAAGAAAGTGGTGCTGCTCGTTCAATAGCTGAAAAACTTTTGAATATTATGGGACGTCATAGTAAATTTAACGCGCTAATGGCAGTCGTAATCATTTGTGCCTTTTTAACATTAGGTGGCATTAATACATATGTCGTAATTTTCGCCATTTTACCAATTGCTAAACCATTATTTAAAGCTATGAATATACCTTGGCATTTATTTACGGGGGCATTTTTCTTCGGAATGGCAACATTTACAATGACCATGCTACCTGGTTCACCATCTGTACAAAATATCATTCCAACAAAATATTTAGATACAACAGCTACTGCAGCACCTGTTGTTGGAATTGTTGCTACTATTACCATTATTCTTTTTAATTGCTTCTATTTAAAAAGACAATTATCTAAAACAGAGGCACGTGGTGAAACATATGAAAATATGAAAAATCCCGAAAAACAAGATTCAAAAGCTTTTGAGGCAAGTGTTAGAAGATATCCGCCATTTATCTTAAGTATTTTGCCACCTATCTTCTTAATTGTTACGTTAAACGTTTTTAAGGTAGATATCCTTTATACATTGATGCTTACTGTGCTTCTTTCTATCATTATTTTTTGGAAATACATAGACAACAAGCTACAAGCAATTAATGTGGGTGCAACAAATACCGTTCTACCAATTGTCAACACAAGTGCTGATGTCGGGTACGGTACAGTTATTGCAGCAACTGCAGGCTTTGGTGTAATAACAGAAATGCTTGCCAACATACCTGGAAGTCCCTTAATTTCTCTTTATGTCGCTATTGCAGCACTTGCAGGGATTACAGGTACTGCCTCTGGTGGACTTGGAATTGCAATGGAAACACTTGCTCAAACGTATTTAGATTTAGGGGTTGATCCAGAGGCACTTCATCGCGTTGCGACAATTGCCTCAGGTAGTTTAGATTCATTACCGCACAATGGTGCCGTTATTACTGTATTGGCTGTTATAGGATTAACACATAAAGATGCCTACAAACATATCTTTTTTGTTTCAGTAATTGGGCCCATTATTGCAGCAATACCAGCATTAATTACTGCGATCTTACTTTATTCTTAAGTAAATACTCTCAATTATTATTTAAACAGTAGGAGATGAACAAACATGAAAGTCTCACTTTTCGCAACATGTTTAGTAGATATGTTTCAAACAAATGTGGGCAAAGCAACTGTAGAACTTCTAGAACATCTTGGCTGTGAAGTTATTTTTCCAAAGGGGCAAATTTGCTGTGGACAACCTGCCTATAACTCAGGCTATGTTCAGGAAGCAAAGGAAGCCATGAAAAATATGATAAAAGCATTTGATGGTGCTGATTACGTGGTTTGCCCTTCTGGTTCCTGTGCTTACATGTTCCGAGAATATGAAAAGGTTTTTGTGAACGATGCTGAATGGGCATCTAATGCAAAGCAATTAGCTGAAAAAACGTATGAATTAACACAATTTATCGTAGAAGTTCTTGGTATTACGGACGTGGGTGCTAGCTTCAACGGAAATGTGACCTATCATATGTCTTGCCATATGACACGTTTGCTTGGTGTAAAAAGCGCACCTTTAACGTTACTAGAAAATGTTAAAGGCTTAACATATACTGAGCTTCCTAATAAAACAACTTGTTGTGGATTTGGTGGAACCTTCTCAGTAAAAATGACACCTATTTCCGAGCAAATGGTTGATGAAAAGGTACAACATATCATTGAAACTGGTGCCACTTATTTAGTAGGTGCGGATGAAGGCTGTTTAATGAATATTCGTGGACGTGCAGAACGATTAGGTACCCATATACAAGTACTTCATATAGCTGAAATTTTGAATTCTCGCAAAACGGAGGTGCGTGCATAATGCCAATGAAGGTCGGCAATGAGCCATTTAACAATCGTGTTGGAGAAGGTATTCAAAATACATTTATGCGCAGTGCCGTTTCAGGTGCACAAGATCGTTTAGAAACAAATCGTCAATTGGCTACAGATGAGCTTGGTCATTGGGAGGAGTGGCGTTCTCTTGGTGAGGAGATCCGTCAGCATGTACTTGCAAATCTTGATTATTACTTAACGAAATTAAGTGAACAGGTTGCTGCACGAGGTGGACATGTTTTCTTTGCGACTACTGCTGAGGAAGCCCAAGCTTATATTGCTAATGTTGCTAAGGAAAAAGAGGCTAAAAAAATTGTCAAATCAAAATCAATGGTAACAGAGGAAATAGACTTAAATCATTATTTAGAAAAACATGTTGGCTGTCAGGTTGTTGAAACCGATTTAGGAGAATATATTTTACAGCTAGATAATGATTTACCCTCACATATCGTGGCACCCGCTTTACACCGCAAGAAAGAGCAGGTGCGGGAAAGCTTCCAATCTCATCACCAATATGAAGGCTCTGCACGTCCTGAGGAGCTAACAAAGCATGCTCGTAAAATGCTGCGAGATGATTATTTATCAGCTGATATCGGCATTACGGGTTGTAACTTTGCGGTGGCTGAAACTGGCTCTGTTTGCATCGTAACAAATGAAGGAAATGCTGACTTATCAACAGCACTACCAAAAACTCAAATTACTGTAATGGGAATGGAAAGACTTGTACCAACATTTGAAGAGCTTGAAGTACTCGTCAATATGCTAACAAGAAGTGCAGTTGGTCAAAAACTTCCTAGTTATGTAACTGTTTTAAGTGGTCCTCGTCAAGATGGTGATGTAGATGGGCCAGAAGAGTTTCATTTAGTTATTGTTGATAATGGGCGATCTGAAATTTTAGGTAGTGAATTCCAAGCTATCTTACAATGTATTCGCTGTGGTGCTTGCGCTAATATTTGTCCTGTTTATCGACATGTAGGTGGCCATTCATATGGCTCAATTTACTCTGGACCAGTAGGAGCGGTCTTATCGCCATTGCTAGGTGGCTATGATGACTATAAGGAACTACCGTTTGCTTCAACACTTTGTGGCGCTTGCACAGATGTTTGCCCAGTAAAAATTCCTTTACATGAATTATTGCATAAGCATCGACAAACCATTGTCGAAAAAGAAGGTCGTGCACCTGTATCGGAACGCTTCCTTATGTCTATTTTCGGTATTGGTACCTCATCAAGCGGTATGTATAAATTTGGATCTAAGGTTGCTTCAAGTGTTTTAAAGCCATTAACAAAAAATGACCATTTATCAAAAGGTATCGGTCCGTTAAAAAATTGGACAAATATTCGTGAATTCCCTGCGCCTAAAAAAGAGCGCTTCCGTGACTGGTTCAAAAATCGACAAAAAGGAGATGAATAAGGAATGGTAGGTAAAATTCAAAATCGTGAGACATTTATTCGTCAATTATCTTCTAGACTTCAACGATTATCTATACCAGTGCATGTAGAGCGTCCTCAATGGCGATATTCACCACAACATAAAACATTACAAAACTTATCTCAGGATGAGCTGTTGATCATCTTACAAAAACAATGCACACGTATCAATACGAACTGCGTTGTCACATCCTCTTCTGATTTAGCTATGACACTGGAAAAAGTCATTGACGAATATGATGGTGGGCCAATTATGACTTGGCAGGATGAACGATTTGACGCTTATGGTCTGACGGGGCTGTTTTCAGATACATTACCTAAAAAGCAAATCGAACTACACACTTGGGACCCAACGATTGGCAGGGATAATATAGCACTAGTAGAGAAATCAAATATTGGAATTACAATTAGTGATATTACGCTAGCGGAATCCGGTACAGCTGTACTTTTTAGCAATCCAAATCACGGTCGTACTGTTAGTTTCTTACCTACCAAGTCTATTATCCTAATACCAAAAAGCTCTATTGTGCCTCGAATGACACAGGCAGCAATACAAATTCGAGAGCGTCTACAAAATGGAGAAACTCTCGCCTCTTGCGTTAATTTTATTTCTGGTCCTAGTAACTCTGCTGATATTGAAATGATTTTAGTCGTTGGAGTTCATGGTCCAATTTACATGACCTATATTATTATTGAGGATTTATAGAATAAAGAGGCAGGAACAAAAGTTTTTCAGCCAACAAAAATACCGAACTATCCTATGAAACGCTCATGAAGCGTTTCGGAATAGTTCGGTTTATCTATTTTTCTGTTTTGTTAATTTAGAGATTATTCGACTTTATTAAAGAACCATTTAGTTATGTCCCAGCCTCTATTTCACTTCAAAATAAGTTTGACTATAGCCATTCATTGTTTTTTCAACATGTAACACAGCAGGCATTGTAGCCTTTAACTCTGCAACGTGAGATATGACACCAATCATGCGTCCAGAATCCTGTAAATCAATCAATGTATCAATTGCTTTATTTAACGCTTCTTCATCAAGTGACCCGAAGCCCTCATCGATAAACATTGTTTCAATATGAATATTCCCCTGAAAGCTTTGAATCACATCTGCCATACCAAGGGCAAGACTTAATGATGCATTGAACTTTTCTCCACCAGATAATGTTTTCACATCTCGTAATTGATCTGTATAGGCATCATAAACGTCTAGCCCTAAACCACTTTGCTTAG
Source organism: Lysinibacillus sp. FW301-JW8 (assembly GCF_058788755.1). NCBI lineage: Bacteria > Bacillati > Bacillota > Bacilli > Caryophanales > Bacillaceae > Lysinibacillus > Lysinibacillus sp. FW301-JW8. Next base: position 38,561 of record NZ_JBYTBB010000011.1, on the reverse strand, counting down.
CATGCTTCTCTAATCGATCAGAACGTCGAAGCTCAAATTGTCCATTGGATAAATGCAGTAAACGTACATTTGCTGCTTCTGTAATTTTATCTAAATAGTTAATTTGAATATAGCGTTCAAAGGATAGCTTTTTCGTATTCTGACCATTTAGCATTGCATAAAGCTCCTTTACTCGCCCCGCTTCTTTTTCAAGTAAACGAATCTCTTGTGCTGTTTCTTCAATTCTTTCAACAAAATCTTCGCAAGCTTTTGCAAATCCCTTCATTTGCTGCAATATTTTAAATGCTTCCTCATATGCTGCACGGTGCATTTCTAGCCTTTCTTCCATTAACGTTAAATCTTGCTTTTCTTTTCCTTGAAGATGTTTTGTTCCCTCAGTAATTTGTACCTGCAATGTGTGTATTTGTAGAGCAAAATCACTACAAGCCTTCCGTAAAGCCTCTAATTGAAACTCACTACGCTTTGCTACAGCAAACTCTTCAAAACTTCCAAAGCCTGCTTTCTTCATACTTTCTGAAAAATGCTCGTGCTTTTCATCCATTTTCAGCTTTAATTCCTCGAAAGTCTGTTTAGTTATTTCTACAGCCATTTTAGCACTATTCGCTGCTTCCTTAGAAGATTGTAGGTTTTGCTGGCTGGCATGCCATGCAGTTTGTAATACTGCCTTTTGTGACGATATATCCCCAATTGCCTGTTTTAACACTTGTAACGTCTTAATATTTTCAGGAATATGATTTTGCTGTTCCTCCACAATTGCCTGTTGTTTTGTTAATTCCTTCGTCTGATCAACAAAGTATTGTTCCAGCTTTATGTTCTTTTCTTGTAGCAACTCCAGACTTCCACGTTGATGCTTTTGTTTTATGCGTACACTAGCTAATTGCTGATTCACTACTTTTAAAATGGTAATTTGCTGCTCTACATTTTGTAAGGAAGTAACTATTTCTGTTTGATTGGATTGATCGATATGATTAGTCTCCAACTGCGCAAGTGCACCGTGTAAAAGCTCCTTGGTTGAATTCAATAAAGCTTCTTTTTCCAAAAACTTACGTTCATCGGTTGCTGCCCTTAACCGTAGAGCTTCCACTTGTGCTAATTCAATACCCTCAAATTGTTCTAAATGTGTTTCGAGGTGTGTTGTGCTACCGCAAACTGGGCATGGCTCCCCATCTTTAAGTTGCTGTGCTAAAATACTTGCCTGGCTAGTAATCCATTGCTGCTCCAGCTTTTGAAGTGCTTGTTTACTTTCTCGGTTATGGACATTAGCAGTCATTACATCCTGCTCTATTGTCTCTACTGCTTTCGTATATTTTTCAACTTGCGCTAATAATGATACTTGCTCCTTTAGCTTCGGCAGCTGCTCTAAATATCCTTCATACGGTTCTAGTTGTTTTTCATATTGTTCCATTGTTATTGTTAATTGCTTTAATTGGTTTTGTTCATTTTCTAGCAATGCAACATTATCTGCCAGTGCCCGTTTGGCTGTTACGACGTATTGCTCAGCTATTTGCATTTGCTGAAGATTATGTTCATACGCTTCAAATTTCGGTAATAATGCTTGGAGTTGTATTTCTTGCTGTAGAAGTTGCTGACGTTCAGGCTCTTTTTCCTCTTCAACGTTAAACTGTTCCTGTGCAACTATCAGCTGAGTCTCCGCCTTTTGCTGTTCTATCACCGCTTGCTGATAGGATTGTTCTTTTCTATTTTGCTCATTGCGTAAATCAATGCATTGTTGCTCAAGTAACACTAGACGTTCAGCTTTCTCTGCCAAAGCAATCTCACGTTCCTTTACAGCATACACATCCTGTTCCTGTAGTAATGCTTGCAGTTTGTTTTGGCGTTTGGATTGCTCATCAAACTGCTCATTCAGCGTTTTTGCCATACTATAATATTCTTGTTCTTTTTGGTGATGAGCATAGGCTTCATCATAGCGTTGCTGTTCTACTTGAATACACTCGACATAGTAGGCATGTTCCTCTTCTAGTGCCTTTTTCACTTGATGCATGTTTTCGGTATTATCATTTATACAAGTAAATAAAAAGGATGCTCGCTGTGGTAAGGCTCCTGCAATTTGACCAAGTAAATGTTTCTTTAATTGTTGAGCTCGTAGTAAATCACTTTCTGCTTCTTTCCGTTTTGCATCTAGTTTTTTAGTCATTGCACCGAAGCGATCTGTTTTAAATATTTTACGTAATATAACCTCTTTGTTTGTAGAATCAGAGGTTAATAGCTTACGGAACTCTCCTTGTGGCAGCATAACAATTTGACTAAACTGATCCTTTGTCAGACCTATTATTTCCTGTAACTTTTTATCTACCTCAAGTGTTTGCTGCTTTTCTACAATACCAAAATCAAGTTTACCTTCTTTAACTTCAGCCAATTCAATTTTCTTACCTGTAACACTTTTATTTTTTGCTTTGATATGGCCAGGCTGGCGTAAAATTTGATAAACTCTACCATCCATTTCAAAAGTGAGCTCTACCGCAGTGTAAACATCATCCTCTGCAAAACCGCTTCGTAGCATAGCTGTATCCTGACGATCCTCACCGCTGCCTGATCCATAAAGTGCATAACAAATAGCATCGAAAATAGTTGTTTTGCCAGCACCTGTTTTACCAGAAATTGCAAATAAACGATGGTCACCAAGCTGTTGAAAATCAATTATTTCTGTGTTTTTATATGGACCGAATGCAGTAATTGTTAACATTAATGGCTTCATTTTACTGTTTCTCGCTCCTCATCTAATAATTCCTGCAACATCTCTGTAAATAGACGCTCTGTATCTTGATCCGGCTCTATACCAATTATATCTGTAAAAAATGAACGGAATAAATCAATGTCATCTACCTTCTCCGTCTCAACTGCTTGAATTTCATGTCGTATTTCTGGACGCATGGCTTTACGCTCGACATGCATTGCATGAGGAAACACCGTACGAATACGTTCCATCGGTGAAGCCACTGGCGTCGTATCTGTTAAACGGACAAATATATAATCTTCATTTGAAGGTAATGTTAATAAATCATCCATCAAGCCCTCTACTACGCGTAAATCTCGTCTCGGTAGAAGCTTTCGTTTTGTAACAGTAATATCTCCCTGTGCATCTAGCTCAACGATTAAAAAACCCTTCTCATGTAAATGCTCAGACAATGAATATTTCAATGGAGAGCCAGCATAGCGAATTTTTTCATTCAACACAAAATGTGCTTTATGTAAATGGCCAAGTGCCGTGTAATGAAATGGCTTAAATAACGTTGCATCTATACAATCAGAGCCTCCTATTGATAGCGGGCGCTCTGAATCACTCGTATTCGCTTCCTCCTCACCATACTTCGTTACAAAGGCATGCCCTACAAATACATGTCGTTTTGTTGAATCTAAGCTCTGTCCAATATGGTCGATAATTTTTTGCATCGCATCTTGGTGAGAACGAATTGTATCATCTCCTAAAATTGTACGTACTGACGCAGGCTCCGCATATGGTACAAGATGAAAATGTACATCACCAAAGTCATCAGTTAAAATAATTGGAGCATGATCCTTCGTAAATTGACCTTTTATATGTAATCCACTATCACGCATCAGGCTGCTACCAAAATTCAATCGACCAGCACTATCATGGTTCCCAGCAACCGCTAACACCGGAATTTTTTTATCAAGCACAATTTCTGCCAAAACATCATTTAGTAAATTAACGGCCTCTATAGGGGGCATTGAACGGTCATATAAATCACCTGCTATAATGATAACATCAGGCTTTTCTTCATCAATGGCTTGCATAAATTGCTGTAAAATATAGCGCTGATCATCCGTCATATAGACTCCCTGTACCAGCTTCCCTAAATGCCAATCTGCTGTATGAAATATTTTCATTCTTTGCGCCTCCAATCTATCTCCATTCTATCACGACTACTAGAATGTTTGATTTACCTTTTATTAGTATTGTTTTATCCATCATTTCAGTTCTTCTATCCGCTGATTTGAAAGTTCTATCCGTCACTTTTGCTCTTCTATCCAATATTCCATGAAAAAAAGAGCATCTCTAATTAAATAGATACCCTTTTAATTTTTTATTAAATTGCTCTCACTTTTTCTATAAATGCTGCATATCCGATAAATCCTTGAATGGTACGTGCTATAGGATCAGGTTTCTCTTTCTCTTCTTGCGTCTCCATAGACTTTTCTTGTTTTTCTAAAATCTCCTCAAACGATTTAGGTTGAGGTTTAGGCAATTCACTAGAGGAAATTGCTAATGCATTGCCTCCACTATATTCATATAGAAATGCGTTGGCCATTTGACGATAACCCTCAAAATTCGGATGTACATCAGCAATATTTGGTAAAAAATTTGTGGCGTTTAAGCCAAAAGCATCATACACATTTACATAAGTTGCTCCAGCATGTTCTGCCTGCTGTTGTAAAATTGTATTTAGCTTTATTAGCTGTTTATTTGTGCCTTCTTTTTGCGTAGTGTGCACATTTGGATAAGCAAAATAATACCCCATCACATAGACCTTTGCTTTAGGTGCACGTACTGTTAATTCCTTTAAGATCTCCACCATATTTTTTCTGGCAATGTTTAACGCATAATCCGTTTGCAGCTGTGAAAAGGCTAAAGTACCAGCAGTTGGATTGACCTGCACAAGACGCAATAAATCATTGGCGCCTGCCGAAATTGTAATTAGAGTAGCATCTGCTAAAAGATCACTTGCTTCCTTAGATTTTATCCGTTTCAGTACATCTGTTGTTGTAAAGCCTGGGAAAGCGAGCTCCTTTGTATAGTTACTTAATTGCCCAGTCATGCCCAACCTCATGGCAATAAAATCACTATAGCCGCGATCAATCTCTTGATAGGGCGTTTGACCGGCTGCCAAGGAATCTCCGATAGCCACGTAATTTTCACTTTGAGCAAAGGCAGATGAAACACCAAATACCATTGTAAATAGAGCTATACCAAACATTAGTAAGCGCTTCATCTGCTCAACTCCTCTCCCTTACATCAACAGAATTTAAAAAGCCCAGCTACCTTTGCGGAAAATTGGCTCCACAGTACCATCTGGTAAAATACCGTCAATATCCATCTCTCCACTGCCAATCATAAAATCCTCATGTGTGACTGAAATATTTGCACCTAATGCCTCAAGCTGTCCATTTTCTAAATCTCTGCCACCTTCTAGGCAAGTTGGATACGCCTCACCGATGGCCAAATGGTTGGATGCATTTTCATCAAATAATGTATTAAAATATAAAATCTCAGATGCTGAAATTGGAGACTCATGTGGTACTAGCGCTACTTCACCTAAATAGCATGAACCCTCATCTACCTGAATAAGTTCCTGTAATAAATCATGGCCTACCTGTGCCTCAGCCTTGATAATTTTGCCTTCTTCAAATGTCAGTTTAAAGCCATCAATAATATTACCTTGGTATACTAATGGCTTTGTATTGCTTACATAACCATTTACACCTTGCTTTAATGGTAACGTATATACCTCTTCTGTCGGCATATTCGCAATAAAGACAGTATCCTCTGGTGTTTTACTTCCACCAGTAAGCCATTTATGCTGTGGAGCTAATGCAATTGTTAAATCAGTACCAGGTGCTGTATAGTGAAGCTTTGCATATTTTTTTTGATTAAGCAGCGCCGCACGAGATTCTAAATTCACAACATGTCCACGCCAATTTTCAACCGCATTGCCCTCACCAATATGAACAGTTTTAAAAATTGCCTCCCATAAAGCTGACACCTGTTCCTCAGTTGTTAAATTTGGGAAAACCTTCGCTGCCCATTTCGGAGAAGGAACTGCAACAATAGACCACGCGATTAAATCCTTCATCACAGCATTGCGATAATTTTTCAGTGCTGCTCCAGATACTTTTTGATGTGTTGCAAGACGTTCAGCTGGAATACCTGTTAATTTATCTGGATCTGCTGCATCAATCCACAATAAAGCACCCTTACGTTCGATTAGCTCATCACGCATTTTCACTACCCATTCAGGGAAACGATTGAATTCTTCATCTGAGGCATGCTCGAAATAAGTTCGATCCATTACATCATCAGAAAAGTTTACGTGAACACGTCCTGCTCCAGCCTTATAAGCCTCTTTCACTACCAAACGAGCAAAATCTAGTGCTTCCACTGAAGTATTGACTAATAAGTATTGCCCTGGTTGAATATTAACACCAACTTTTACTGCAAGCTCTGCATATGCTTGTAATTTTTCTTCAAATGTCATATTAGTTAACCTCGCTTTTGTCCAATTGTTTTTGAATTTCCTTCTACTAGCTTGGCATCATGCCATACCTTTTGCACAGGTTTGCCTGGAATTTCTCTTGTCCATTTTTTATACGTTTTTTCATCTCGATAAGCTAATAACGTTAATACCTCACCATCTGCTCCTGCACGCCCTGTACGTCCTGAACGATGTAAGTATTGCTCGATCGTTCTTGGTACATCAACATGAATAACATGTGTTAAACCTGCAATATCTAAACCTCGTGCTGCAATATCTGTAGCAATTAAAATACGTGCCTCTCCCTTGCGGAATGCATCTAATGCCTTTTTACGCTCTTCTTTTTTCATGTCAGAATGTAGTGTCACAATTGGTGCAGAACGATATTGTAGCTTTGTTTCTTTCATTAATAATTGGTCGATATTGTTTACAAAAGCTAATGCACGTAACCCTTCTGTATGTGATAAGCGACGTAGGAAATCAGTTTTATCTCGCTCTTCGACCTTGATAAAGGAATGTACTACCTTACCAACCTTCACCATATCCTCTGGCTTTATTTTAAAGCGTACTGGCTCGAACATCATGCGGCTAGCCACTAACTCAATCTCCTCTGTAATCGTTGCAGAAACAACAACTACTTGTCGCCCATATGCTGAGCCTTCGATAAAGGATTTTACAACCACACGATATTCTCGGCTAAGCAACTGGTCACATTCATCTAGAATAATTGTTTCAATTTCTTTAAGCTTTAATTTTCCTGCACGTGCTAATTCATTTAATCGACCAGGCGTTCCAACAACGATTGTCGGTTTTTTCTTTAGCTTTTCAATTTGACGTGCAGCATTTGCGCCACCAATTAATTGCTGAACTGTAATATCTGAGCCTACTGTCCATTCACGGATAACCTCTACGATTTGCATAGCCAGCTCCTGTGATGGGGCTACAATAAGTCCTTGTGTTTGTTTTTTTGCACCATTTACCTTGTTTAACAAAGGCAACACATAGGCTAAAGTCTTTCCCGATCCAGTCGGCGATTCTGCCACAATATCTTTCCCATCAAGCATTGCTGGAATCATTTCCTCTTGAATTTTCATCGGTTCTTCAAATTTCCATTTTGCTTGTAATACTTCATTTAATAAGTTTATTACTGACATGTTATTTCCCACCTTCTATCTGCTTGAGACTAGTTTAACACACTAAGCATTTTCCTACTTCATATGTACGTAAACCATTTGATAATCGTTTCACAAATTCATTAAGTGATATCTAATAACTAAAAAATCTGCAAGCCTCACGCATGGAATGTAAGCCTCTTGCGCTCTATTGAAGGCTTGGGGCTTACCTGCGAAAAGCGAGCAGATTTTTATCTGGTTAATCTACTAATTCATAGCCGCATGACAAAATTGCACATTCTGCCAAAACAATTAATGAATCAATATATTTGTCACTTAGTTTTAAATCTCTATTTACAATCGATAATTCAGTACAGCCTAAAACAATACGATCACAATTAAGTGCTAGCATGGCCTCTTCTATCGGCTGCCATTCCTCTGATGAGACATCCTTTCCAGCCTTAACAAAGTCGTAAATAATTGACATCACTTTTTCCTTGATTGGCTCATCAGGAACAACAGGTGTTAGATCGTATTCCTCTAATGCAGTCTGATACATACGTGATGTTAAAGTGCCGGTTGTTGCTAAAATACCTACACGCTTTGCACCTAAATCATAGGCTCGTTTTGCTGTTTCTCGTATCATATGAAGCACTGGAACTGGAGAGCCCTCAGCAATTTCATCATAAAAGGTATGTGCCGTATTACACGGAATAGCAATCATATTTGCCCCAATTGAAGCAAGCTTTCTTGCATCATCTATAATTACTGGAACAGGATTTTCTTTTGTTTGATCTAAAATAAAGGCAGTACGATCAGGAATATTTGTATCATTATCAATAATAGTATGCAGATGCTCCTGATCCTTCGTTGCCTTTGTACGTCTTACAATCATTTCACCGATAAACATTGTTGCAAGTGGACCGACGCCACCAATAATACCTAAAGTTTGTTTTTTCATGAGTTAGACAGACCTTTGTTGTTAAAATATTTCTTATATTTTCGATAAAAACTTAAATTATCGAGCGTTATGTTCAGCCAACGCCTAGCATTCATATCCTTATAATTGAAAATGGAGTCAGTTGCTAGTCCTTGTCGAATCAGGCTCTTTGCCTCAATCACAAGTTGTTCATTTTGAACATATTTAAAAAGTACACCGTTTGGCACAATTGTCCAAAGATGCTTGTTTTGCACATAAGTCAGCTGTAACTTGCTACCACGGATAAAATCATCTGCAACGTATTGCATTAAATTATAACCGCTTGCTGTCACATAATAATTTGAAAGCTCATTATGTAATTCAATACTTAATAGCTTATATTGCCCATCACGTTCATCATACTTCATATCAAACGTGGCAAAGCCCTGAAATTGGATTTCCTCCAAAAATTCTTTGACTTGATCCATTAAATCCCTATCATATATCGTCATAATCGCTACATAGCGACCTATTCCATCGGGAGAATGCTCCTCTAAAATGGGATTACCTATAGCTAGTAGCTTCGCTTGTCCATCTTGCCCTACATAGGCATTAACGACACGCATATTGGCATCCTCACCTGGAATATATTGCTGTACCATCAAGTCATCTCTATAGGCAGATTCCTTATATATAGCCTGGAAGATTGCATCCTTTTCCTCATTATCATATGCAATATATACCTTTTTCTTACCTGGAAAAATACATGTAGCATACTTTGTCATATTCATTGGTTTAATGACAACTGGATATTCAAAGGGAATTTCAAATTCCTCATAGTCATTAACCGTACAAACATGCATCGCAGGATACTGAAAGCCAAATTTTGCTGAAAGCTCATACATACTCTCACGCGTTAATAGTTGATTAGCTAGTGTAATATCTACATAAGGTATGATAAAAAGCTCTGCTAGCTCCTCTTTATGTTGCACTATTTTTTTCACATAAAATTCATCACAGGCCAACAATAGTAGTTTTTTATCAGCAAATTCCTCTGCGATTGCCTTTAAAGCAATTACAAAACGTTCTTCAATATTCAGTCTTGGTACTTCACGAAATGTGAGTAAATCACTTTGTTGTATTTTCGCCATATTTGTATGATTTACTGCAAGTGGTTTTACACCATAGGATTCGTAAAATGCTCTAGCCATGCCATAAGCATTCATTTCATCTCCTAATAAAACCGGTAAAAAAGCATGGGTAACAGCCATTCTACTCAACTCACTTTAGCTTTTTTTCTAAGTTTAACATACTCCTGCATTTTGACGCTTCTTAGAATCTATTTATGCACAGCAACAGCTTGTTTTCTTAGCTCTTTATAGCTTTTGAAAAATTGATCGACATTGTATGTAACATAGCCTTTTAATGGGTCCATCACAACTACTTTATCGCCTAAATGCCCTGTTAAAACAACCGCATGCAAGTTCATATACGCGGCACTCGACTTTGATTCACCCTCATAGATCCAGCCCTTGTCTGACTTTATCTTTGGCTCTGATAAATCCAATGTAACCCAAGTCACAACGGGAACGCCCTCCCGAACAAGCTGTAAAATTTCGTCCTGTGAGGCTCCACTCATATTTGTAACACGTAAATTTGCCTGTTTATCAGCTATTGCTGCCTCTGCTGCTTTGACAATTGGAGCTGCAAAGACATACATACCATTTGCTTTATCTCTAGGATCACCTGCAAAAGCCTGATTTGGATTTGGGCCAATTCGTTGCCCATTTTCAGTGTCAATTTTTTTCTTTGGTAAATACGTATCAGTCATTTCAAGCTTCGTAACTTTCATACCATAATAATTTAAGACAGCTGTTAACGATGTAATTTCACAGCCATGTGGCAGCTCAGGATTTTGCATAACAACTGGTACATCCAATTCCTGCTCATCTCTTGAAAAGTGTGTTTGTAATCGATAATATGGCTTTGTTGAATCGTATGTAAAATTTTCGATTGTTGTATAACCGTTATTTTCCATACTATTTTCAAGCGTAGTTGCAGCAATAGCATATTTCTGTCCCTCTACTAACTTTGAAAAGGTTGCCTCTCCCTCATCAGAGCCAATTACATCCTCAACTATTTTTCCCGTCTTCACATCAGTGACCGTTATATAAAGATTCGGGATAGGTGCACCACTATTAAACTCTACAGTTAAAACAGTTAGTTCACTTTTTTGCTTTTCCTGCTGCGAAAATTGATTACAGCCTGAAAGTAGCATAATGATGATAATACTTATTAATAAAAAGCGTTTATACCCCGTCCACAAGACAAATTCCGCTCCTATTCTATTTTGAAGACCTTCACTTCAAATCTATATTTCAATTTGTCGTAGACTCTATTATACGCTAATTTCATAGTCGTTCCTATTTTATCTTTCTTTAATGAACCTGCTTCAAAATGCGCAAGGAAATCTTTGTGTATGTTGCGACTTTTTTTGCTTTTCTGCAAGGCTTTTACACAGGGTAGCGGAAGCCCAAGACACAATATCTATGTCTTTTTAAAGAAACGCAATCCACAGAGATTTCCTTTTTCTATTTTAACAATATTTAATGCGTACTTACCTTTGGACGCAAGGTATGTTTTAAAACCTTTCCTGAGGCATTACGCGGCAGTTCAGCTAAAAATTCAATCTCATAAGGTACTTTATATTTTGCAAGCTGCTTTTGACAATAGGCCAATATGGATTCTTCATCAAGGGCTTTTCCTTCCTTTAATACGACAAATGCCTTTGGTACTTCACCATATACCTCATGTGGCAGTCCAACTACCGCTGCCTCTAAAATTTCAGACAGCTGATATAAAACTTCTTCTACCTCAATTGGATAAATATTTTCGCCGCCGCGAATAATCATATCCTTTTTACGATCAACAATGTAAAGGTAGCCCTCTTCATCAAAACGGCCTAAATCTCCTGATAAGAGCCAGCCATCTCTAATCGTTCTAGCTGTTTCTTCTGTATTTCGAAGATAGCCCTTCATTACTTGTGGTCCTCTTACACAAATTTCTCCTACCTCACCTGCCGGCACAGACTCTCCAAAGCTATCCACTACACGTACCTCTGTTTGTGCCAATGGTTTTCCTACTGACCCAATTTTTGTTAATGCGTCCATATCTAAAAGAGAAGTAGCCGCGGGGGAATTTTCAGTTTGACCATATAGGTTTTGAACTTTGACATTTAGAAATGCCTCTTTCACTTGCTTCACAAGCTCATAAGGCATCGGAGCTGCTCCATAACATAATAAACGCAAATGCTTAAAAGTATGTTCCATAAAGCAAGGTGTATTTAAAATCATCGTATACATCGACGGAACACCGAAAAAGATTGTCGCATCTGTCGTAGCAAGCTGTTTTAATGTATTTACTGGTGAAAAGGCTTCTTCAATGATAACTGTACCGCCTTGATAAAACATTGGCATTGCAAATACATGAAGCCCTGCACAGTGAAATAAAGGTGTACAAATAAACATTCTATCTTCCTTCGTCATATCCATCGAGGATGACCATATTTTCGCCGTTGAGACAATATTTTGATGTGTTAGCATTACTCCCTTTGGCTTACCTGTCGTTCCAGATGTATACATAACCACTGCTGTATCATCATTCACCAATTTGACAGAACGTCGCTGACAAGTATGACTCTCTATAATTTTTTCCATTTCCTTAAACCCAACAGCATGTGAAAAAGAATATGGAATATCCGCTAGTATTTCATTTAATCGCTCATCATAAATGAGTCCTTTTGCTTCTGAATGATTAAAAATAAATTCGACTTCTGGAGCCGCTAATTTTGTATTTATGGGCATAACCACAAAACCTGCTAATTGAACTCCGATATACGCAATTAAAAATAAATCTGAATTCAATGTATATAAGGCTATTACATCATCTTTCTTATAACCTTGCTCTTGTAAATAAGCTGCAAAAGTTTCGGCACATTTGAAAAATTCTTGATAGGTTAACCTTTTTCCATCATACAACGTTGCAATTCCTTCAGGTTGTTGCACAGCATAGTTTTGTAAAATATCCGTCATTAGCATTGTCATTATAAGCCCCCAATTTTTTATTTTTAACATCAACTACCACTAATTAGTCTTGGCTCTGCATAATTTTCAGAAAATTATGATTATATTCTAGCAGGCTATTAAAAAGGTGGCAATTTTTCTACCTATTCGAAAATATGAAAGACATGCTTCAAAATATACTTAGACATTTTACTTTTCTATCAATTTCTGTTAGGTGTATGATACTTGTACAATATTTTAAGAAAGGCTTGGTTAAAATGCAGTACGCACTTTTAGGAGATTTACATTCTAATACAGAAGATACAAGGGCGGTGTTAGCTCATATTCAGCAAACTGCCAAAGATGCTAAAATAATAGGTTTAGGTGATTTATATGAATGTACTGTGAGTAAGAAAAAGGCTCAGACGGTGTCCGGTTTATCACTTCAAAAAGCTGCCATTGTCAATAAAGACTTTGAAAATTTACTGACGTTTCCTTCAATTCGTGGTAATCAAGAGGAACGTATTACTCGTGTAACGGGCATTGAACGATTTATAAAACTACCTGAAACAATTGAAATTGAAGGGGCATTACTAATGCATGGCCATCAATTTAAATGGAGCGTGTCATGGCAGCCAACATTTCCTTCATTTAAAAAATCACTCCTTTTCTTTGGACATAGCCATGAATCTGGTCTTTATCATGGTAATAAAAAACTACCTATTCGAATTCGTTTTGGTCAACCAATCGTGTTACAGGACAAGCAATATGGCATCAATGTTGGCTCAGTTGTTGATCATCGTGAGTGGTGTCTCTATGACAGCGAAAAACGAACAGTAACATTTATGTGTGCATCCATACTTGAAAAGGTAAGTGTTTCATAAGCAAGAAAATAGAAAGGGCTCTCCCGCATAGGAAGGCCCCTTTGTATTAATGTATATATTGTTTTTTCTCGTTCATTAAAATTTGCTTTAGCTCTTTTAGTTTGTCGATGACAATATAGGATTCTTTTGTTATTTCAGTTAAATAAGTTTCGGCCACTGATTTATTACCTCGATTATATTCATGAACTGCCTTTTTTGCCAGTTCATGCACATGGATAAAAGGACGCTCTAATACAATGTATGCTTGCTCATTACTCAACAGCTTTTTCCCTGTACCGTAATACCATTCGCCAAGTCGAGACTCCTTTGGAGAACCAACATCCTGTTCAGTCATTGTTTCAAAGCCTAGCAATAAATTATATATTTTCCAGCGCCATAATAAATGGTCTGTAATTGCCAGTTCAATTATATCCTCTTGACTGATGATAAAGTTTTTCGAAATAGTGGATGAACGATAACCATCAATCATTTTACTTAGCTTATAAATTGCAGAACCCATGTCAAACACAATCACCTTACTTTTTTGCATGCTCTCCGTCATATTTCGATTACGCTCTGAAATTTCCGATGATGATTCTGCCTGTGCCCTAGCTGTTGTCGCAATTTCCTCAAAGCGTATTCCTTGCTGCTGAAGATTTTTATTTAATTCTGTAAGCGTTTGTGAAATTTGTAGTGTATCTGTAACACCCTGATGTAAATCCTGTGAAAATTGATTTGTTAAGTTACTAATATTATTTGTAATAAGCAGCAGCTCCTGAATATCAGTATGAATGGATTTTACCGATGTATTTGTATCATCTGCTAGCTTTCGAACCTCTTCTGCTACTACAGCAAAGCCTTTACCAGCCTCACCTGCACGTGCAGCCTCAATCGAAGCATTCAGTGCCAATAAATTTGTTTGGTCTGCGATTCTTTTAATCAGCTCCATTAGCTTCGCTACACTGTTAACCCTATCAACTAAGCGAACAATATCCCCTTGCATGGACTTATGACCTTCATCTGTTGACTGTAAAATGGAAGAAACTTGCTGTAGTGATTCTAAATCCCCGTTTAATTTTTTTAATGCCTGTTTTGTATGAGTGGAAATATCCCCTACAGAAGCTGCTATTTCCTCTATACTTGCATCTAAATCATGCATGGAGTTGTCCACCGCAATGATTTCCTTTTGTTGAATATCTTGAAATTCAATAAGCTCTTTAATTGAGTCTAATTGCGTATTATATGTAATAATTTCGCCTAAGCCATTGACTACTGAGCCTCCTTGAATTTCAATGTATGTCTCAAGAATAATTTGTTGGTCAATCGTTACTAAACTATCATAAGACAGTAATACATCAAGCATTTTATCCTGATCACGGGATAATTCCTTCACAATCAATGGGATAATTAATTGATTTATAAGCGTATAGGCAGAAATCATCCAGTTTGGCAAAACACCGATTCGTGCATGAACATAAGCAATTTTCCGTCTTTTAAACACATAGTCTAAGTCCAGCTCATCATCAAACAAGCTGATAAAATGATTGTCGAATAAGCCTTTTAAGCGTTCCACAGTTGAGTGCGTATTGATAACATGATTGAATTCTGGTATTTCTAATAAACGATCGTAAAAGTTATCTAATATTTCCCTCCTATTATTTTCGTAAATTTTTCTTAAGAAACTTACAGATTCTCTTCTAATTCTAGATAATGCGAGGAAATCTAGTTTTTCTTTAAAACGCTCATTTGCCTCAATGTCTGAATTTTTTTCGGCTGAAAAATAATCATAGTCTAGATTAATTTTCTTTCTTTTGAACATAATGGTTCACTCCCTTAATGTTAAATACAATCATCACAATCTATAATTCATTAAGCTTTCTTTTCAATTCTTATCCATTACTTGGCACCTTTTCATCCATTAGCAATTATCATAATTATGAATGAAAATTAGCATATACATTTTACCAATAATACAAAAACTAGCATAGAATCTCTATAAATTCTTTACACTTTCTTATTCTTTTGTACACCTTATTGACAATTTCATTTTGTCATATCTATTTATATTCAACAAAAAACGCCAAAATCTTCTTTTGATTTTAGCGTTTTTTTCGATAGGTCTTATTTTGCGATAAAGCTAACAATTTTCACAATCCTTTAAAGCATCTAGAAGTTTTTCCATATCGCAAATCTGCTGGCACATTGTATCAATCATACATCTTAGAATTGGTATTAACTCTTGGCAAATACAGAATCTTAACACATTCTGTGCCAGTCGAACCCCACCCTGGTGATGAACAATCATTTCTCTTAAATAGTTAATATTAATATTATTAGAGACTGGTGGTGCGCACATCGCCTGGAACATCACTTCAGTAATTTCTTTATAGGCACACATATATTCATACAATTCATACTCCGAATTTTGGACGATACAGCATCTATTTTGTATCGCTTCCAAACATTCTAATGTCTCTGTACTTGTTTTAATAATTTCTAAAGCAAGATTTTGAACAGGTATATTTGTTGTAAAGCGTAAAACATTTTCTGACATCTTAATTGCAGCTACTTGATGTGGGATAATTTGTTTAATAAAATTTTCAGAAATACTACATGTAATGGTCACATAGGTCATACCCTGCATCATCTTATCGAGGATTCGTTTATATTCCTCTAAATACGCCTTTGTTACATTACTGAGTTCAATTGATTTAGTCATTAGACACACTCCTTTCAGAGTAATGTATGCCTGAAAGGTTGATGTGCGGTAGACAATTGTACCAATGAATAATCATTAGTTCCTTCTTACAATATGTTTTTATTATTTTAGCGTGTCAGGAGTATAGTATGGCTCACTGGACGTTTTTGCTACACTTCTCTACATTACGATCAAGCTTATTTCGTATTGTTATATGTATCCATACAATTTTGACAAATGCATTTGCGTAAATCCTGTGGCACTTTTTGAAAAATTTCTTCAGGAAAATACACAGTCATGCACCAACAATCCTTTTGTCCTTGGATTACACCACAATGATTATCTTTTCCACATAACGGACAATTGTTTTCCTCTACTGTCATTGGGCAAAACACCTCCTATTCATTACTCTACATAATAGCAAAAGAGGAGTACATAGATACATACCCCTCTAAAATCGACTTATTGCTTTTTTCCCTGAATCTGCTGCTTTACCTCTGTTACGTCTGTATCACTATACTTCTCTGTACCGTGCCCGCCATTTTGAGCCAAAAGCTTTTTAACCTCATTGTAAGATAAGCCTGCCTCAGCATTTTTTCTTTTGACATCATTAATATCGGTACCAGCAGTAGTATACTGGGCTTCATTTGGGTTATTCATAGCATTTATGACCTCCTATAATTCATCAGGCTGCAATTCAATTAGTTCGTCACCTTCACGTTGCACTTTTTTATTAAGTTCTGTAATCGGTATAGCGTCTACCGTTTGCATATCTTCGTGCAAATCAAAAATACTAATCCTATCTGAATCAACCATATCAGGCTTATCCTTACTTGCTAAATTCATAAACATCTTTTTTTCATGTGGTAAATTATCTTTATCCATTATTCACACTCCTTTTACATTAATGTGTGTAATGGTGAGTATATTATGTGTTTTTCATTTTTACACTTTTATCAACGCGATGATATTCAGAAATTTGTATAACTCTCACATGCTTTGTATGCAGTTCATGATATATTCCTCTACTATCTGTAAAGGATATATATTGATCTCGTTCGCTTCGTACCAATGCTTCTGCCTTTTCCTGAGACTCAATATGAATAAATCTCCTGACATAATGCATCTCATCAAAGAAATACGTTATTTTAAACTCTTTCATTTAGCTATAGCCCCTTAATTACTGGATTTACTGCTTATCATATCTTATTATGTACTACTTTATCGGATTTTTTCATACCCTTAGCATATCTTATAGTAAAACAATAGGAGGTGATGCCATTGATTCATACAGTGAACGCAGGAGAAACATTGCCTCAAATAGCAAGTGATTATCGTACACCACTTTCATCTATCATTGCAGCTAATCCAGAAATCAATCCAAATGCACTTTATATCGGACAGCAACTAATTATCCCTGGTTTCCCTAATCCCAATACAATTCCTTATAAAATTGAAATTTCCACAGATAATCGCTGGCTTCGATTATATAAAAATGATGTTCTGCAAAAACAGTATCCCATTGCAGTTGGTAGAATGCTACATGATACACCAACCGGCTATTTTATTATTATAAATAAGGCTCCGAACCCTGGTGGTCCCTTCGGCACAATGTGGATGAGTCTTTCTAAGGAGCATTACGGCATTCATGGAACCAATGATCCAAGCTCTATTGGCCATGCCGTATCGCATGGCTGCATTCGCATGCATAATCAGGATGTTGAGGAGCTAGCGAGCATTATTCCAATCGGCACGAGTGTATTTATTCATCCTTAGAAAATTAAAAGGCTATCTCTTCTTTCGTTGTCAGATAGCCTCTTTACCAGTTATTCTACCTCTCTAGATTGCGCTAGCTTCGATAAATAATATTGCTCCTCTCTCAGCATATGATCCGCCATAAGAGCTGTAAACGTTCCTAATACTTCTGCACTTAACTCCATTTCCTCTAACTCCCGTAAAAAGGTTTTGAATAATGTCATTTCTAGCTCTACTTCTTTATTAAAGCGATTTAATGCGGGGAATGCGTCTATATTTGAACGTAAATAACCTGTAAGCTCAACCGCTTTCAAATAAAATTGATCAAAATGCTGAGCAAATTCATAGCTTTTTTGCTTCAATCTTTTTTCTACCCCATCCAAATCATCTTTAATGATTCCTGCATGCCCTGATGCATCTAAAAGCCAGAGTAAATGATGATGGAGCTCATGAAAAATGGGTGGGACTTCCCCTTTTTTGAGATAGCTGAGTACAATTTGATACTCCTCTAATTCATTAACCATATGATTAATAAAGGTCGGCGATAGATGAATATTAATATTTCCTATTAATTGCTTTCTGAGGATATAAAATTTAAATTGCTTTAGTTGTTCTACCGCATCATCAACAGTAACTGAAAAGGCTACTGCATTATTGGCATCTATCGAATTCACATAAGTAAGAAGCTGTGTAAATTGATGAATAAATGAGCTCGCTTTTTTAATTTCCTCTGTCTCTGATGGATATAATGAATCATGAATAAATTGAGCATGATCTTTCAATATCCTCAGCCAAAACCTATGCTCAAATACTGCATGTTGTAAGTAATTCGACAAGCAACTACATCTCCTTTATTCTGTTCGTTGCTCTATTCTATTCTTCTTAAAAATCTAATATTAATAATCGGATCAATTTCGCCTTGGCGTAATTGCGTCTGGATTTTGAATTGTGCCCGCACAATTCTCATTCCTTTGAAAATCCGTGACATCCGCCGGAGGCTTTATCTTCATTCAGTAGGTGTTTGGACACCCACTGAAAAGGAACCAAAACCGCATTCATCTCATCACCTGTAGAGGTGGTAGTCTTCTGCTGAATGAAGATAAAAGTTAATCCCTCAAATTGTGTTTCGTATAGGATGAAACGCTTATAGCTATACTACATAATGCTGAAGCAACAAAAAGAATTGGGAGGGATTCGCTTGTCCATAAAAAACAATATATTATCTATTTTTGCTTTAGGTGGCATTAATGAGATTGGCAAAAATATGTATGTCGTACAATATGGAGACGATATACTGATCATTGACTGTGGTGCAAAGTTTCCAGATGAAAGCTTGCTGGGGATTGATTTAATCATCCCTGACATTATGTATTTACAGGAAAATAAAGAAAAAATTAAAGCATTAATTGTGACACATGGACATGAGGATCATATTGGTGGAATTCCTTACTTTCTAAAAAAGTTGAATGTTCCTATTTATGCCACAAGATTTACGCTTGGATTAATCGAATTAAAGCTAAAAGAGCATAAGCTTTTACGAGAAACCGATTTAGTAGAAATCCACTCCGATTCATCATTAAACTTTGGACAAGTTGATGTTAGTTTCTTCCGAACAAATCATAGTATTCCTGATTGCCTAGGAATCGTTTTCCACACCCCTGAAGGAAATGTAGTACACACTGGTGATTTTAAATTTGATTTAACACCTGTTAATAATCAATTTGCAGATATTCATAAGATGGCTGAAATCGGCACAAATGGCGTATTAGTTCTTATCTCTGAAAGTACCAACGCAGAAAGACCGGGGTTAACACCATCAGAAAAGCTTGTCGGTGATCATATTGAAGAGGCATTTTTACATGCCGAGCGTAAAATTATTATTTCTACGTTTGCCTCAAATGTGAATCGTATTCAACAAATTGTCAATGCTACTATCGCTACGGATAGAAAGCTTGCATTGCTAGGTCGCAGTATGGTGAATGTGGTGGATGTAGCACTTGAGCGAGGATATTTAAACATACCAGAGGATATGTTAATTGATGCACGAGAAGTAAAATATCTCTCTCCGGAGGAAGTAGTCGTTCTATGTACTGGTAGTCAAGGAGAGCCATTGGCAGCTCTATCACGGCTAGCAAGTGGTAGTCATCGTGAGGTGAAAATCTTACCTGATGACACTGTTATTTTAGCTTCATCCCCTATCCCAGGAAATGAGAAGGGTGTTTCACGCATTGTCG
The DNA here is from genome assembly GCF_058788755.1 of Lysinibacillus sp. FW301-JW8. Lineage (NCBI taxonomy): Bacteria > Bacillati > Bacillota > Bacilli > Caryophanales > Bacillaceae > Lysinibacillus > Lysinibacillus sp. FW301-JW8. Next base: position 18,686 of record NZ_JBYTBB010000011.1, on the reverse strand, counting down.
ATAATTTATTTCAGCTTGGCGCAAAGGTTATTTACGGCTCCTCTAGCCATACAGGTATGCATGTTTCAGGACATGGCTATCAGGAGGATTTAAAACTAATGCTCACTTTAATGAAGCCAAAATTTTTCATTCCCATTCATGGGGAGTTCCGTATGTTACACCAGCATCGTTTGCTTGCAGAATCTGTTGGTGTCAAAAGAGGACATACCTTTATTATGAAAAATGGGGATGTAGTTGATATTGAAAATGCTAAGGCTAGGCAAAACCGAAAAATCCCGTCTGGAGACACGTATGTAGACGGCATAGGTATAGGTGAGGTAGAAGGCATTGTCCTACGTGATCGTAAACAGCTTTCAGAAGATGGTATGTTAGTCATCGTTTTAACACTTAGTAAGACTGATGGAACATTTATTTCAGAACCTGATACAATTTCACGTGGTTTTGTTTATGCGAAAGATTTCGAGGAGCTTTTGACAAAAGTTAATTTTCTTGTGAAAGAAACAGTCAATGAGCTACAAGAAGAAGGTAGACAGCAAATTCATGTCTTAAAAAGAGAAATTAAACGCGCTGTTGGTCAATATCTTTTTGCACAAACAAAAAGAAAACCAATGATACTACCCATTATTATTGATATATAAAAGTCGGTGCGAGGGTTCACCTTCTCTCGCACCACTGATTTACTTTACTGAATGCTAAATGATTTAAAAAAATCTGTAGCATATATATCCTTGATTAAATCGCCCTTAAAAATTCTATATAACAAAAGATTGTAAAGATGCTGCCCCTGATTAAAGCCATGATATACATTTTTTACTTGCCCTTCTATAGTCGAGGTAAATTGATGAAAATACTGTGGTAGTCCATCTATTTTGGTCAATAGAAATTCTTTATTTTTTATTAAATGCTGCACTGTATTTAAAATTTGTACCATACTATACTGAACCTCTATTATTGGAACATTGAGGGAAATCCGATATAGATGATACCATTCTTTATTTACTTGATACCAGTTCAGAAAATGGTATAAATAATCACTTAAAATAATCGTTTCATCTGGAATAATCGCTATAAGATCATGGGCAATCCATACCTCATCTTCACACTGATATACATGTTTATTGCTAGCATTTAAATTAGCCTTCGTAAGTATGATGGTTTTCGCGGGTACTGTTGTACATTTAAAATATTTTTCATATGTACAATTAATTTTTGGTAATTCATCCATTTTACCATCAAGTATTAGCTGCTTTAAGTATTTAGCTGAAATGAAGGGAGATCCGCTTTTTGAGAAATATTTCTTTTTCGGTACTATTTCACCAGTCTCTATTATAGCTATTTCGTCTAATCGATAACATTTAACCATGCTTAAATCCTCCAATCCTAACATCAAATTTACATACATTGAAACTCATTAAAGAAACATAAATGTTGTTTTTCACATCCAGCTCACCTTAATAAGAGCTTCCTTTTATCGATTGTACCATTTTAATATAACTTTATCTCTATTATACCACTATAATAGTATATGCATTTTCAAGGTTTTTCACTAGCTTTTTACATAGAGGTGATTCATATGTCAGACTTTTTAAAGCTAGTAGGTGAACAACTCCGTATTATTAGAGTATCCAAGGGACTTAGTCAGGAAGAAGTCGCAGAAAGAACGGGAAAATTAGGTTTTAGCAAGGGGAGAGTTTCAAATATTGAACATGGGCAATCGAATATTACATTGAGCACTTTAGAAACACTAATAAAAGCGTTAGATATTGCCCCTGAGGAAGTTTTTAATTTTCAAAAATTATCTGGCGTTACTGATATTGAAGAAAAGAATCTCATGCTTGATATACATCGTTCATTATTAAGGGAACGTAATTTAGACGAGGTAAAATACGTAGTACGCATTACGAAGGATTTTTTAGATACGATTGATTCACAATCAAAGAAAAACAGCTCCAATGGTCAATAGCATTGGGGCTGTTTTAACAGTAAGATTACCACACCTAGAAAGCTATGACGTTCAACAGCCCCTATCTAGCACAAATACAAGTCAATCATGCACATATACTCATCAATTCAGCAATCTCCCCCTCAAAACGAAAATTTCCTTATATATTCGAAAACACCAAGGAATTAAGACATACCAAACTTTTGGCGGTAGCCGCATTTTCTACAAAGCTCCTCAACCGCTTCTCTCCGTGAAAAACCATCCACAATATTATTTGCTCGCTCTCCTTCTACAATTTCACCAAAGGATTTCTCATGCACATTCCCTAAATTGATGACCCCCTCACCATCTAGACAGCATGGCACGACAGTACCATCCACTAAAATAGCTGCTTGACTTCGAAGAGCATGACAAAAACCTTTGCCTTCATCCTCAGGGGCGAGTAAGCTTGGCCACCTAAATTCATGATCCTGATTTAAATAAATATTATGGGCAATTTTTACACCTTTACCAGGCTGTACTTTTTCTTCAATGCGATAGTCTAGATGGTATTCATTCTCTAGAACTTCCAATGTTTCACGGTTTCTACGGGCAGCGATATCAGAGACATGATCCTTTTGTAAATTCCATAAACGATAGGAAATAATTGTATTGTATTCTCGCGCAGCACGAACGAAATCCAATATATCTCCCAAATATTTTTCACGATTTTCTGATCCCTCATGTCCATCAAAGCTATGTAAAGAGAAATTGATTTGACGTAAGGCTGGTTTTCCTAGCAGCTTTTCACGATTTTTTTTAATCAGCGTACCATTTGTTGTAATATTCACTTTAAAACCTTTTGCATGTGCAGCATCAAGTAGCTGGTCAATCCGTGGATGTAACAGAGGCTCACCCTTTACATGCAAATAAATATATTTTGTGTGTGGACGTATTTCATCCAGTATGTTATTAAATTGTTCCACCTTTATCAGACCCTTTGCACGGGCAGTTGGCGGACAAAAGCTACAGGCTAAATTACAGACACTTGTTATCTCTATATAAACCTTTTTAAATGTTCTCAATGTTGATTCACCGTTCCAGTTCTATAAATATTCAAATCCTATTTATTTTAACAAATTTATATGATAAGGGGCATCTTTCAGTATTTATGTCTTAGTCACTCATATTATTTATCATTATCTGGCTACATGTACAAGTAAGTTTGAAAAACATTAATATTTTAATAATGATACTAAAAAGAAGGGAGTGAAAACTATGTCTGATCATAAACGTGATAACGAACATTCAAAGGATCAAGCTAAAAATCATATTACCATCAATTTTACTTTTAATATCGGCAATACAGATATCCACTTTGAACAAAGGGCTGAGGGTGGCGGGCAAATCAATAAGGATGTTGGCACTAATGCCAACCAAGGCGGGCAAAATGCAATTAATGGCAGTACTAGAAACGTAAACTCTCAATTCGCCGATGGAAATGGTCGAAGCGGTATTGCTGGGAACGATAATGATGAGGCTGGAGGTCAACAAGGAATAAAAGTAAGAGATAGTCTAGTTATCGACAGTGATATCCATTCATCCTCTAACCACAGTGAAAGTAATGAAGAGGAGAATGAATAAGTATTGACACACCGAAAAATAAAAGCTTCTATCTGGAGGAATATTTTATTCCAACAATTATAGAAGCTTTTTGTCTGAAAGAGCGTCAACCTGTAACTCTCTTTCAGACATTTCGTTTATAATTCTTTGTGCCATCATACGAATATAGCACTGGCTTACTGTCAACATTTGTTTCTAAATGAACAGGTCGCCCCCAGAGCTGATAAATATACGGCAGGACATTTTCTAAATAGTGTGGATCTAGCTCCATTCCCTCGTAGCCATGTACTAAATAAAGCTCCCCATTTCGAAGATAATCTCCATTTTTGACAACGATATAAGGAAACCCTCCATTTACACGCATAGAAACAAGCTGATCCCTTACCATCTCATATTCCTTATCCGTAATACGGTATTCATTACCCTTTTTTTGAAATAAATAGAGATCTTCTTGTTTCGCTAAATCCTTTGTTAAATAGTTGCGAATAAAGGATATATCTGATTCTATCTCTCTTACCTCAAACATTTTTTCCCTACCTGAATTGGGTTGAACACCTAACTTTTTCATTTCTTCTGTTGGATGATTAAAACGATTTTCAATATCCTCAAATATTTTCACACCAAGATAATAAGGATTTATAGATGTCTTTGAAGGCTGCACTACACCTGCATTTAATTTTGCATATTCGATTGTTTCCGCTGTTGTTAGTTTAAGCTCCCGCATAATGCGCTGATGCCAAAAGGAAGCCCAGCCCTCATTCATAATTTTTGTTTCTAGCTGGGGCCAGAAATAAAGCATCTCTTCTCGCATCATCGTCAACACATCTCGCTGCCAATCCTCTAGTTCACGGCTATGCTCTTCTAAAAATAATAATAGATCCTTTTCAGGCTTTGGCGGAAACTTCTTTATTTTTCGACGAATTGGATTCGATTGTTTTTCCTTGTTATCTAAATTCCACAAATCATCATAAGGTGATTTTGCGGGGATAATTTCCTCTTCAAATTCATCCGCTGTATCCCAGGATAGCTTTGGACGTAAAATGGATGGATCGATATGCTCCTGAATCGCTAAAACCGCATCCAAAAACTTTTCAACCTCATCCTTGCCATAGTCTCTTTCATAGCCTGCAATCCGTTCAGCAGTGGCTGTCATGCTTTCCACCATATCTCTTCTAGTATTAGAGAAGCGTACATTATTTTTAAAGAAATCACAATGTGCCAACACATGGGCAATTATTAGTTTATTTTGTGTTAAAGTATTTGTATCAAGCAAAAATGCATAGCATGGATTCGAATTAATCACTAGCTCATATATTTGACTTAGTCCTAAATCATATTGAAGCTTCATTTTATGAAACTGTTTCCCAAAGCTCCAATGTGAAAATCGTGTAGGCATACCATATGCGCCAAAGGTATAGATTATATCTGCTGGACAAATTTCATAACGCATTGGAAAAAAATCTAAGCCAAAGCCTGAGGCAATTTCCGTAATTTCATCAATCGCTCGATGCAGCTCATTCATCTCCATTTTTTCTGCCCCCTCCCTTGAACATATATGCTTGAAACGTTTCGGATTTATTCCTCATCTTTTTTGAAAAAGCTCTTTAAGGCATCATACACATCGCCCTTCTTTTTCAAAATATGATACCTAAATTTCGGATCATCTATCTTTTTGTAAGTGTACATAAGTGTAGAAAAACGATTATGCTGATTCACTTCTCCATATCCAAACATACTCGAAACTTCCATTAACTCACCAACCAGTTTCAAGCACTTTTCATTATCCATCGAAATGTTCTCACCATCTGAAAAATGCACTGGATAAATATTGTAGCGAGAAGGATTATACTTTTCTCGAATTAGCTCCAACGCCTTTATATAGGCTGACGAGCATATTGTGCCTCCGCTTTCTCCCTTTGTAAAAAATTCCTCCTCTGTTACCACTTTCGCCTCTGTATGATGCGCAATAAACTCAATTTCCACTGTTTCATACTTAGAACGTAAAAATTTTGTCATCCAGAAGAAGAAGCTTCTTGCACAATATTTTTCAAAGGAACCCATCGAACCACTTGTATCCATCATCGCAAGAACAACGGCCCTGGATTCAGGCTTATCAACCTCATCCCATGTTTTAAAACGTAAATCCTCATTATGAATTGGTGTTATTTCTGGTTTTCCCTGCATCGCATTGCGCTTAAGTGCATTTAGAATCGTGCGTTTTTTATCAACGTTCCCCATCAGACCTTTTTTCCGAATATCGTTAAACTCAATTTTTTCAGTTTTAATATCTGCTTTTTCTTTCTGTTGTAGATTAGGCAGCTCTAGCTCATTAAATAAGACATTTTGAACTTCTTCAATGCTTACCTCAGCCTCATAATAGTCTTGGCCTGGCTTATCACCAGCTTCCTTTCCTTTACCAGCAGCTTGATTGCCTCTGCCTGGCTCGCGAGCAACTACATCCCCTACATTACTGTCTCCTTGTCCTTGCCCAACATGCTTGGAATTATCATAGTTATATCGAATTTTATATTCATCCAGTGAACGAATAGGAATTTTAATAACATCACGGCCATTGGACATGACAATACTTTCCTCACTAACTAAATCAGGCAAATTATTCTTGATTGCATCTTTTACTTTTTCCATATGACGTTGCTGGTCTTGGTGCCCTTTACGATGGAGGGACCAATTTTCCTGAGAGATGACATAGCGTTTGTTTTCGTGTTCAGTCATTTTTATCCTCACCCATCTGCTCAAATTCGCTTTTTCTATACTATGCTAGAAATCCTCTTTCTTGAACTTTTTTCGAGAAATCAATTATGTTCGTTTTGTTCAATATGAAGATAAAAGGAGTGGCCCTTAAAATGGGACACTCCTATTCACTCCTATCAAACTAGTTTATCGATTTAACAGACTGCCTACATATTGCAATAATTCATTTGCAGATGCTGTATTATAGCCATGCTCATCAACTAATCTTGCAACAACCTCATTAATTTTCTTAAGCTGTGATTCATCCGGCATTTTTGAAGACGTTGTAATCTTCACGACATCCTTTAAGTCTGCAAATAATTTCTTCTGAATCGCCTCTCGTAATCGCTCATGAGAATTATAGTCAAATCGTTTACCTTTTCGTGCATAGGCAGAAATTCGAATGAGAATCTCTTCACGGAATGCCTTTTTAGCATTCTCTGAAATGCCAATCTGCTCTTCAATTGAGCGCATTAATTTTTCGTCAGGATTCATTTCCTCCCCAGTTAGAGGATCTAAAATTTTATTTTTATTACAAAACGCCTCTACATTATCGAGGTAGTTGTTCATCAATGTTTTTGCCGATTCCTCATACGAATATACAAAGGCCTTTTGTACTTCATTTTTAGCAATTTCATCGTACTCACGACGAGCAACTGCAATGTAATTCATGTATTTTTCACGGTCCTCTTGAGAAATGGAAGCATGTTGATCCAATCCATCTTTCAGTGCCCGTAAGACATCTAATGCATTAATAGATGGTATCTCTTTGCGAATAATAGCAGAAGAAATACGATTAATGATATAGCGTGGATCAATACCGTTCATGCCTTCATTTGGAAACTCTTTTTTAAGCTCCTCTAAGTCAACGGAATTAAATCCCTCCACATTTTCTCCGTCGTACAGGCGCATTTTTTTTATAAGATCCACACCTTGTTTTTTCGGTACTTCTAGTCTTGTGAGAACCGAAAAGATTGCTGCGGCCTTTAATGCATGAGGCGCAATATGCACATGAGACATATCACTCTCTTTTATCATCTTTTCATAAATATGCTCTTCCTGGCTAACTTTCAAGTTATACGGAATTGGCATAACAATAATACGTGAATGTAAAGCCTCATTTTTTTTATTGGAAATAAATGAACGATATTCCGTTTCATTTGTATGTGCTACGATTAATTCATCAGCACTAATTAATGCAAATCGACCTGCTTTAAAATTCCCCTCCTGTGTTAAAGATAATAAATTCCATAAGAATTTTTCATCAAGCTTTAACATTTCCTGGAATTCCATCATACCTCTATTTGCCTTATTTAGTTCCCCGTCAAAGCGATACGCTCGAGGATCTGATTCTGAACCAAACTCCCCAATTGTGGAGAAATCAATACTACCTGTTAAATCTGCAATATCCTGTGATTTAGGATCCGATGGTGTAAATGTTCCAATGCCTACACGTCTGTCTTCTGAAAAAGTTATACGTTCAATCATCACATTTTCAATACGTCCATCGTATTCCTTTTCAAGACGCATCGTATTTAAAGGTGATAAGCTTCCTTCAATTCTTATGCCATATTCCTCTAAAAATTCATTACGCAAATGATGAGGAATCAAATGTAGAGGATCTTCATGCATTGGACATCCCTTAATTGCGTAAACTGCGCCTTCGTCTAACCGCGAATATTGCTCAAGTCCACGTTTTAACAGGGTCACGATTGTTGATTTCCCTCCACTTACGGGTCCCATTAATAACAAAATACGTTTCCTAACATCTAATCTTCGTGCTGCTGGATGGAAATATTCCTCCACCAGTCTTTCAATTGCTGTTTCAAGCCCAAAAATTTCATGCCCAAAAAATTCGTACATTTTTTGCCCATCGCGTTCCTCTACACCAGCGCTTTTTATCATATTGTAGACGCGTGAATGGGCTGTTTGTGCAACTTCAGGTCTTTCCTTAATGATGCTTAAATAATCTGCAAATGTACCTTCCCACTTCAGCCGATTTTCTTCTTCGCGATAGCTTTTCACTTTATCTAAAATGTTAATAGCCTTCCCTCCATTCAGGGCTTGATTTATAACATAGTATGAAGTAAATGACATTATGATACCCATTACTTTTTCTTTGCCAAAGTTTCTTCCTATTGTTTCTATTTATTTACCGCATACTAGGATGGAGTTAACACTGAATAAATGAGGTGTTGCCAATCATTTTCATCGAATTTTCATTTTAAATATTGCTCCACAGTATTAGTTTAATTTAGTAACGTACCACAGCAATCCACTTCTTTTCCCACAAAAAGTGCTGAATGAAGAAAAAAAATTCGGTTATTCTAACGGTAGAAAGGAGGTCCATTATTGAATCGCCATTTTATTTTTCTTTTATCATGGATATTATTATGGAGTTATACAAGCCCTGTGATTGCTTTAGCCAATGATAAACCCTCAGAAGAAGAAATTTTACAGCAACGCATGACCTATTATGTCCAATTTGATGAATTACTCATCCCCTGGCATTTCTTAGCAGCCATTGATCAATATGAGCGCAATCTGCAATCCGTTCGCAAGGACATACCAAAAAGAGGGGGTATTATCGCCATTCAATTTTCCGATGAATATTGGTCAGGCCCTTTAAATCCTATAAAAGAAGATACTTCTCCAGAAACGATAAGCTATTTTGGAGGAATGGGTCTCGATGGTAATGGTGATGGTGTTGCCAATCCAACAGACGATGCTGATGTCATATTTTCCATGGCTAGTTTTTTAAGCAAATTTGGAACAACTGATGAGGATTTTAAATTAGCTTTATGGGATTATTATGGAAGTGAGGAAGCTGTTAATCAAATCTTCACCATTTCCACTATGTATAGACATTTTAAAACAACCGAACTTTATGCTCATACCTTCCCAATCCCTACGAATTACGATTACAGTTATCGAGGTACATGGGGAGCTAACAGAGGCTGGGGTGGACGACGCATCCATGAAGGAACAGATATTTTCGCTAGCTATGGAACTCCTGTAGTTTCTACTTCATATGGCGTAGTGGAAATAAAAGGTTGGAACCAATTTGGTGGCTGGCGAATTGGTATCCGCGATAATCATAATTCATATCATTATTATGCCCATCTTGGTAGCTATCATAAGGATATTGAAGTAGGTGACATTGTCGAGCCTGGCACGGTTCTTGGTTATGTAGGAAGCTCTGGCTATGGCAAGGAAGGTACATCGGGTAAATTCCCACCCCATCTGCATTATGGTATCTATAAATTCAATGGACGCACAGAATGGGCATTCGATCCATATCCTTCATTATTACAATGGGAACGACTAGCCAAAAAGGCAAAGGCAAAACAGTAATTACTGAGCAGCACTTGATGCATTTGCAGCAAGTGCTTTTATTATTTAGGTATAAATACTTAACGAACAGAAAATTTTTTCAAGAATATTTTGAAAACATATACATATAACTATCAACAAAATATTCCTTCATTTATTATTGTACTAAAAAACTATTTTAAATTTTTCCACTAAAAGGACTTATTTATATATTGATTTAGTTATAAAATAATATTTGTACTATAATAATTCACATGTTAACACATTACTAAAATATGCCAGCATTTCAAAATTAAACAAATAAAAGGATGGGAAAGATGAAAGGGATATTTCAGTTTAAAACACTTAAAGCAAGGATATTAAGTGCATTTCTTCTATTGTTAGTTTTTGTTGTTTGTTTCACGACCTATACTTACATTTCCAATACGCAGATGGAAAAGCAAGCAAAGGGCTTAGTAAACGAAGATTTAATTGTTATGACAGCAAGTAAACATTTAGCCATGTCTATGAGTGTACGGTTATCTTCGGCTTTAAGCTATGTTATATCAGGCGACGAAAAATACATAGAGACGTTTAATCAATATCGACAAATTGCTGAGGAAAGCAATAGTATTGTAGAGAAATTTGAAAACACACCGGAGCGTGAAAAACTAGTAGCAATGGCACGGGAGTGGAGTAATCGTGTAAATACTCAAGTATTTGATGTCTATAAAAGAGGCGACAAGGAATTGGCATTACAAAATTTAACAGCCATTAATGACCTTGTAACAGAAGTTCGCATCGGTTATGAGGAACTAGCGAATAATCGTTCTGAATCTATTACAAAGGTTGGGAATGAGGTTGTCTCTACTAGCTCTAGCAATAAAACAATTGGAACGATAGCTAGTATTGTCTTGACAATTGCTGGTATTGTTATTGCCATTATTACAGCAAGTAAAATTTCAAAGCCCATTACCATTGTTTCAGAGCGTATGGGTGAACTAGCAGAAGGAAATCTTCGGCATGACCCATTGGTTGTTGATCAACGGGATGAAATAGGTCAATTAATGCTGGCCGCAAATGAAATGAATCAAAAATTAAAGCAAACGATTAGCTCGATTCATACTGTTTCAGAAACTGTAGCAGCTAGTAGCGAGGAGCTTGCTCAATCTGCCAATGAGGTTCAAACAGGAACAGAGCAAATAACCGTAACAATGCAGGAACTTGCCTCAGGTACTGAAACTCAGGCATTTACTGCAGGTGATTTAGCGGAAACCATGACATCGTTCCAACGTAGTATTCATGACACAACACAAGAAGGAATTGAATTGAAAGAGCATTCAGGTCATGTTCAAAATTTAACATCGACGGGTAAAAATTTAATGATCCAATCAACACAGCAAATGAACGCGATTAATGAAATTGTTTTAAATTCAGTGAGAAAAGTCGAAAGTTTAAACGACCAATCAGCAGAAATTTCCAAGTTAGTTTCTGTAATTGATGAAATCTCGAACCAAACAAACTTACTTGCTTTAAATGCTGCCATTGAAGCGGCTCGTGCAGGAGAGCATGGAAAGGGCTTTGCAGTGGTAGCTGACGAGGTACGTAAGCTGGCTGAGCAAGTCCAATTCTCTGTGACAGATATTTCAACAATCGTTAACCGCATCCAAGGAGAGACTAGCAATGTAACCTTGGCACTCCAATCAGGCTATGCAGAAGTAAAAAAAGGATCAGCCCAATTAAATCAGACAAATGAAACCTTTGAACAGATATCAGGTGCTGTTGAGGATATGATTCTCAACATTAATGCCATTTCGGAAAATTTAAATAAGCTAGCCCAAAACTCTGAGTCCATCAATACCTCTGTCGATGAAATGGCCTCGATTTCCCAAGAGTCCGCAGCAGGTGTGGAGCAAACAACAGCAACAGTAGAGGAAACCGCAAGTACTATGGAGGAAATTTCAAGAAGCGCTAGTCAGCTCGCAGGTATGTCTGAAGAGCTAAACAGTCAGCTGCAACAATTTAAAATCTAAAATTTGTCACTTCTTGATAACTGTGATTTCGGGGGATACTGGGATTGTACTTTACCTTGCCTGATCGATTCTTTGGCTTACCTGAGCAGTTTTTGGGGCTACCCGAGCACTTCGGGGGGCTGCCTGAGCAGTTTTTTGCCCTACCCGAGCACTTATGGAGGACACCTGAGCACTTTCACGTCCTACCCGAGCACTTCGGGAGGACACCTGAGCACTTTCACGCCCTACCCGAGCAGTTCGGGGGGATACCTGAGCAGTTTCTTGTCCTACCCGAGCAGTTCGAGGGGCTGCCTGATCAGTTTCTTGCCCTACCCGAGCAGTTCGGGGGATACCTGAGCTATTTCATGAGCAGTTTCACGTCCTACCCAGGCACTTCCGGGGCTGCCTGATCAGTTTCCTGCCCTACCCGAGCACTTTGGGGCGATACCTGAGCAGTTTCCCTTCCTACCCGAGCAGTTCGGGGGGATACCTGAGCAGTTTCTTGTCCTACCAGAGCTATTCGAGGGGGCGCCTGAGCAGTTTCTCTCCCTACCCGACTTTTATCAAAAAAGTTATCTCGATCTATTTTAATCAGCAGAGATAGCTTTTTAATTCTTATTGCCAATGGCGAATTGGTACTCTTTCAAGTTCATAACGTTTAATAATCACACTTATCCTCTGATACCATTTCTCACATAGCTCTAAAGACTCTACGTACTCATCTTCCTCCCTAGAAATTGGCTCATCCTGATTTAAGAAAACATATTCTAAAATAGGGTCTGATAAATTATCAGCTACAATTTTCAAAGCTAAGTGAGAGACAGTATTATACTCAGGGTCATCTTCATCTATCTCCTCCACTTCAATCTCCTGATCCTCTAATAAAGAGCCACTTATTAAATGATTGCTAGTTCTTGCAATAAATATTTCGTCCTCCACTATTGCCACTTCATATATTTTATTGAAGGGAATTTCCTTTTTTATTAATTCCTCTGCTAAATCTTCCCTACTTGCGAGATAAAGTGTATTCGTCGGTTCGTCTAATAATAAAGCACTTAAGTAATCCTCTGCTAGGATACACTGTGTATGGGGAATTGCCAACAGCTCCTGTTCACTCGCATCCCTCAAATCATCTAGTCTACTTAAATATCTATTACGCTCTTTCATGTAATGGACACTTCCGGCAATTATGAGACCTAAACCTATAAAAAAATATAGCCTATTAAATAGAATCGACTCAACTGCTTTAGCTAGTAATAAATAGATAATCCCTAGAAAAAAGACAAAAAAGGTTTTCATCTATATCCCACCCTCAAAAAGATAATCGATAGAACAGTACAACCATACATAGTAGAAATTCTATTCTACTAATAACCTTTTCATTCTTAATTTTCATGGGTATTTTCATATAAAGGTAACAAAAAACATAAGGTCATCAGCCAATCAATAAAATGTTATTTCCTCTAAGTTGAACATATTGCTCACGATATGTTAATGCAACAGCTTGAAGAGACATCTAATCCCAAAACATATGAACAGCATACGTCCATTTTAGAAAAAGAAAAAAATATTTTTAAATATAAAACAAGTATTTAAAATAAACCATGATGTATATGAACTTTCCTTCTCTAGAGAAATCAAAAGTGGACTTAAAAATATGATGCCTGCACAATACGAGGGCACTAAAAAAGTCGATTTGCCACAAAAAATGTGATACAAACCGACTTTTTTTAGTTTTCAAATCTAACAAAAGACAGATTTCTAATATAAAAAAGTGAATTTATTTAGTTTTTCAATGCTCTTGCAAAATACAGACATCATCTTCGTTAGGATGTTTCTTTATAAAGGAGACTCTTTTTAGTTAGATTGCTCTACTAACTCTTCCTTACTTCCTACATCATCTAAGCTCTTATCTTGTTCTATCCTATGCATTTCAAGTACATGCTGTGTAGGAGGAATAAGCAGGCTTACTACTACGATGGTAATGCCTGTAATCACAACACCAGAGAAGACAGGAGCCTGCCATAACTCGTTTAATAAGCCTAAGAAACCTTCAGATTGGATATTGAGGCTCGGTACATATGTCAATGATGTAACAATATAGTATACCAGCCCTACTGAAATACTTGCCCAAACTGCTGGCGTACTTACTCGTTTCCAGAATGGTCCTAAAACAATTGGCCAGAAAATTGTTACAAAAATAATGTCCCATGCTAAGTACGCTAAATCAATTACTTTTTGGAAGCTCACTGCAAGGACTAAGCCTAGTAAAGCACTTGCAATAATAACAGTACGAGAAAATCTTAATAGTTTTTTAGGATCAGGATTACGGTTAATAAAGTCTAAATAAATATTTTTTGTCACAATTCCCGAAGTGGCAACATAGCATGCAGCTACCGTCGACATCCCCATAGCAGCCATTGCTGTTAAAAAGATTGCCGCTAATAATGGAGGGAAATACCCTTGCGCAAATGTAAGCATTAATGTTTCTGGATTTGAACTATCAGGATAAATGGTCTTGAATGCCTCTCCTAACATTCCTGGAATCCAACTAATTGCAATAATAATTGATCCAGCAATAATCATACTGCGCTGTGCTACTTTCGGGCTTTTGGCAGCAGCTACCCTTTGCCCTAAATCCACTGCTGGAATGTCGCCAAGTGCTAACACAAGATAAAGCGTCCAAAACTCTGCTCCGGCCTTTTCGAATAATGTACCGATATTCCACCATTCAGGATTAAATGTAACATCAGGATAATAGAACAAAATGAAAATCGTAATACCTAAGATTCCTGCTACTGCAAGAGCGCCCTGTACAATTTCCGTATAGGCTACTGCCCAGAGCCCACCAATCACTGAATAAAGGGCCGTTAGCGATACGAATAGCAATGCAGCAGGTATGAAATCAATTTGTAAAAGCTGCTGAATAATATATGTTCCACCCACCGTTAGCGCAGCCGCATTAAAGACACCAAAGGCTATTGCCATCACGACTCCTGTATATGCACCTAGCTTCTTACTACCATATCGTAATCCATAGTAATCTGCTAATGTCCATCCCTTCAATCTTCGTAGTGGCTTTGTCCAGATAAGTGCCCCAAGAATCATACAAGTGCCTAAGCCACCCATTGTTGCCGAGCCTTCAAAACCTCCACTAGTATAGCCTGAACCTACAGCAGCAAAAAAGAAGGGCGCAGCTAATAAAGCGGCAACTAAGCTTCCTGTTACGACAGATAGCGGCATGCTCCATCCAGCAACAATTAAATCCTCAGCAGTATGGACACGCTTATAGCCTTTATAGCCAATATAATAAATAAAAATTAAGTATAAGCTAAAGATGATTATATTTAACATAAGTATGGCTCCTTAGTTTTTCGCTTTATCCATTCATAACAACGCCACCATTAGGCGTTAAAAGCTGGCCTGTATAGAAATTCGCATTTTCTGATGCTAAAAATAGTACACTCTTTGCAATTTCTTCTGGCTGTGCTAATCGTTTTAAAGGATATTTAGCGGACTCTTCCTCTACGTAGTTGTCACCAAATTCCTTAAGGATATCTGTGAATGTCCCACTAGGAGCTACTGCATTGACTAAAATAGAAGGAGCTAATTCTCTAGCTAAAGCTTTTGTAAAGGCGTTAATCCCACCTTTAGCAGCCGAATAGTGCGTAAACTCTTCACAGCCCAAGCTACCAATATCAGAGGAGATATTAATAATTTTCCCGTTGTTCCGTTCCTTCATTCTTTTTACTGCTTCACGGCAATTATAGAAGCAGCCATATAAATGCACTTTAATCATTTTATCCCACTGCTCGTCAGTCAAATCTGTAATGCTTGAAGCCTGAGCAAATCCGGCGTTATTGACAAGAATATCAATTGCTCCTAAATGTGTATCCATATATTGATACATGTCTTGCACTTGCTGAGAATCCGATACATCTGCATTGAATTTAAAAGCCTGCACGCCAAACTGTTCTGCTTGTGTACGAACTTCTTCTGCTTCCTTGTCATCTCCAATATAGTTGATTAAGAGATTAGCACCGTGCTCGGCAAAGCCTAATGCGATAGCTTTGCCGATGCCTTTACTTGAACCAGTAACAAGAACATTTTTTCCTTTAAAATTAATTTCCATGATGATTATTCTCCAATTTGAATTTTGAAACGAGTGCTTGCAATTCTTCTGCTGTTTTTCCTAATGAAGAAGATGCCTCTTTTACTTCCTGCATTGCTGTCAATTGATCTTGTGTTGCTGTCGATACATTTGACGAGAATTCCGAAGACTGCTCTGCAGATTGTTTAATGTTATTTACCGATGCAGCGACTTCCTCTGATGAAGCAGATATTTGCTGAGACGCAGCCGAAATTTCACGAATTTGGCTTGCAACCTCCTCAGACGAAGTGAGAATTTCCTTAAAGATTTCTCCTACCTCATTGGTAAATTCCATACCAGCCTTTACATCCTCTTTACCCTTTTCCATAACCGTAATAGAAGCGTTGGAATCGGCTTGAATTGTACTAATTAAATTGTAGATTTCAGTAGCAGATTGTGATGATTGTTCTGCTAGACGCCTTACCTCATCAGCCACCACAGCGAAGCCCTTTCCATGCTCTCCAGCTCTAGCTGCCTCAATAGCGGCATTCAATGCTAGTAAATTTGTTTGATCTGCGATGGCTGTAATAAGGCTTACAATATCGCTAATTTTTTTCGTATTGAAATGTAACCCATTTATTGTTGTGCCGATTTGTTCCACAGAGCCGTTAATTAGCTCCATCTGTGTAATTACTTGCTGAACAACTTGATTCCCACGTTCGGAAGCTTGAGATGCAGCAATAGATGATTCAGCTGCTGTATTAGCAGAATCTGCAATTTGCTGAATGCCTGTCGCTGTTTCCTCCATTGCAGCAGCTGTTTCTTCTGTCATCACCATAGAAGCCTCAGCATTTTGTGTAATTTGTCTCATATCCTGAGCAATATTTGTAGAGCTGTTATATGTCTCACCTGCATGCACTGTAAGCTGATTAGCTGCAGAAGATACATTGTTTGATGTATTTCTTATATTTAATATAATGTGTTGCAGATTGGACACCATCTTATGAATAGATTCAGATAGATTACCAATTTCGTCCTTCGTAATTTCTAAATCAACATTAATCAATTCACCATTTGCCACCTGATTGGCTACATTTACTACTTTCTTTAATGGCTTAAATAAACGATCCATAATTATGTAAACTAAAATTAATAAGATGATAATACCAATAACAGCTATAACAATCTGTTTAGTGACACTTGTTTTAATAATGGTGTTAATATAATCAGCAGAATAATCAATACCTAATAATGCTATTAGCTGACCGTTATCATCCTTAATAGGACTAAAAACTGTTCTCCATGAACCATATGGATCCTGGAAAATATCAGTTACCTCTGTACTGTTATTTTTAATAGCTAATTTTGCTGTTTCTACATGCTCATCTGCTAAATCCTTAAAAATTTCACCTGCTTCATACACATCATTTAAATTGGTCGTATAACCTATCGGGTTGACGCCACCCTCATCCTTGACATCCCATATGTAGCTCCAACTCATAATTCCTTGTTCTTTTTGAATTTTATCAAGCTGTTTTTGAACTTTTGTAAATTTAGCGTTGGTTTCCCCTTTTTCAGTCAATAAATCTTTAATTTCATCACTATCAAGATTAATGGCTGTTAATAACCCAACACTTTTTAATTCTTGTTCTAAATCCACAGTCATTCGATTGTTTAATTCTCTAATACTTTGTGTAGTAATCACAGTTATTAGAAGTAAAACAATAATGGTAACTGTTAGTAAAAGTTTGTTTTTTAATGAAGCATTTCTTAAAAACTTCATTATTACTTCCCCCTTATCAAATTTTTTATAAAAAATAACCTATTTCAAAAAAGAAATAGGCAACAAAGAATATAACTAGCATAATATGTACGTAACTAGCAATCTTTTGCAACCCAGCCATCATAGCATTCATTGCCTTAGACCTGTGGCTTTGCGTCTCTACTTTTCAGTAGATTTGCCTATCTTTTTCCTCCTCAAATTAACACAATGGGTAAAAGTAGTCAATGGAGCCACTTTAAAATACGTATATCTTAATACTTTTTTACCATCAATTAACAAACTATAGAATGATTATAATGACACATTTTTCTCTATAAATGAACATATAAAAGAGCAGCTACAAATATTTTAAAGTTGTAGCTGCTCCTATATGTTTTATATTCACTTACCCCTAAGTGTCTATTCCTCTTAAAGTAAACTATACGTTGTGTGTCATAAGTAAGATTGTTGGTATAAAAGATAAAACAAACATACACAAATACCATACTGATGTACGACGTAATGAAAAACGAACTTGTTTTTTCTCTGCATAAAAGATGTCTAATATAATTGCAACAATGAGTGGCGTACTAACGCATGCAATAGCAACTAATAAGATGTCAAAATAAACCATAAAAGCACCCCTCTGTTCGTAAACATTTCTTTTTCCCATTTGTGACAACTTTGTGTCATCTAAAGTGTACACAATTCCGTCACAATTTGTCAACTAGATTTTAATAAGAAAAATACGATTTTTACAGTTTATTTATAACCTTACAGAGCTATTTATGCAAGATTACCTAGTAAAACCAAATGGTCAAGGGACTCTTTGTGAATACTACTAAGTCAAATGAAGGTGATTTCCGTTCCAGGCTACTCTCTTTGCCGCTGACGCTTCGCTTTCGCGCAGAGCAAGGCTTCCAGTGGGCGAGCGACGAGCCGCTTCCTGCGCTAGAGGAACGAAGACTAAGTGCGTCACGTCCTGTGACAACGCCTTCGTGACCAACATCGTGTTGGCCTCAGTTTCTCGTCTGTCTCGCTATCCCACGGGAGTCGAGTAGCCTTGCACTCCAATCAGCAATAGTGTAGAACTTTAAATATTTTCTTCCCTCAAAAGTAAAGTAAAAGCATATTACTCACCAACATTAATTAGATAGAGTAGTGGTACAATTCTATAGTTGTTTATCCTACATTCTATGGATAAAACCACTTTGT